>CAZVAE010000174.1:0-2040 GCA_964624985.1 uncultured Isosphaeraceae bacterium
GTTTGATATGTCGAGATCAAACAGAGAAGAGAATAGAGGAATTTATTATGAAAAAGCGATTTATGCTTTCAACAGCCGCAGCAGCAACAGTTGCTATGGCTTCAGTAGCTTCAGCAGATATCTATAACTTTGATATCGGTGGAGATTACAATGCAAGTGGATTTTCTTTTGTATCCGATACAATGGATGCTTCAGGAATGATGATTGTCAGTTATGGCTACAGCGTAGACCTTACTGTTTATTGGAACTCAGGCTCATCCTATGAAAACTGGGCTTCAGAGGCTCGTATGGGTGTAGGTATGTTTAGCGTGGCTGGTAGCCCTGGTTACGCGTGGGCTGGTTCAATTTCAAGCGGTTCAGGCGCTTCCAGCGTTGGTGGCAGTGCAACATTCAGTGGTCTCACTGGTGGTGGATCATCTATAGGTTACATAGCATCATCAAGCTTCGGCTTTGTTGCATACTCAACATGGAATGATGGCACAGGTTTGGCTGCTGGTACTATCACTGGTACTGGTTGGGTAAACCTAGAAGCTATTCCAGCTCCAGGTGCACTTGCACTATTGGGTCTTGCTGGTGTAGCAAGTCGACGTCGCCGCAAATAATTTCATTTGTGACGATTCTGTTTTAGAACAGATTTGACGCAGACCGCTCAGGAAACTGAGCGGTCTGTTTTTTTTGTTACACTGCAAAACGAATGCAGCCACAAGCACATTTCGATCCTATCGACACCTTACGGACCTTAATCGAACAAGGAAAGCTTCTGCAGGCAGCTCTCACAGCAGATTCATATCTTCTTCAATCACCAAATCAGCCCCGATTACTAAGTATTCGAGCAAAAATTGCGCTTAAACGATCAAACCCACTACTTGCTATTACACTTCTAGAGAAAGCGATCGCTCTCAAGCTAAACTCCCCCCTACTGCACAAGGATTTAGCCAGCGCGTGTCTAGCTGCAGGATTCCCGCAAAAGAGCATTGAAGTCGCGACGGCTGCAATTGAAAAATTCCCTTCCGCGACTGGCTTACACGTCATTGAAATAGCCGCACTTGAACGGCTTGGTCGAATTGAAGAAGCACTTGAAAAAATTAAACTGTGTAAAGCTCTCCTACAAGAGCCATGGGGGCTAGAAATTAAACTCGCTGAACTTGAAGCAAGAAAGGGCTACATCACCGAACATTAAAGTGAAAACTACAATAAAAGCACTCCGTACAAAAAGCAAAATTTGTGATTCATTGGGTGCATACTGTGAATCGTTTGAAGCAGCTTCTCAAGCGAATGCTCTTCAACCAAATACTTTTGACTGTGATGGTTATGTCAAACAAACCGATGCCATCATCGAATACTTCAGCAAAAAAAAGATTGCTTCAATGCCCTCTTCTGCACAGCAATCAGAACTTCCCGTCTTTATTTGTGGTCTACCTAGGAGCGGGACTTCACTGACTGAGCAAATTTTAGATTGTCACTCACAAATAGCTGGCGCTGGAGAAAGGCGAGATTTCTTCCTCTTCACTGAATTGTTAGAATATGATTCAATTTCACAGAACCCAAAGTGCTATAACCGTCTAACAGAAGATCGCTGTAACACCTTTGGGGACGAGTATTTTAAAACCCTCTTATGCTATGGTTTTGGTAGCCTTCGTGTCACTAATAAACAGCTTCAACTTGAACGTATTCTTGGATTCTTGCCTTCTATCGTTCCTGGGATGAAAACAATCTTTGTCAATCGTAAACCATTGGATGTCGGACTTTCCATATTTCTACATCAATTCCACCCCCTAAGAATGGGATGGACAAATTCACTTGACCATATTGCACTTGTGCAAAAAGAGCACGCTCGCCTCGTTGAACACTGGTCTCAAGTGCTGCCCACTCCATACTTAGAACTTCAGTATGAAACCCTCGTTGAGAATCCAAAATCTACAATTCAAGAGATGCTCACGTTCCTTGGTGTTGCTTGGGATGATGCTTGCCTCGAGTCTCATACAAGTACACGACCTGTCATGACGCCAAGGAACGTGAGCATCTCTTGAATTGTAGATT
>CAZVAE010000174.1:2050-4009 GCA_964624985.1 uncultured Isosphaeraceae bacterium
CACCTGTCATGACGCCAAGCTTCGACCAAGTCAATAAACCCATAAACTCGTCCGCAATCAACCGATGGGAAAATTACGAAGAATTTCTCGGACCCCTTATTGAGGCACATCCCACATGCACTTGAGATTATTTGCTGCTCTAACATGCTCAATCAGCTTCATTGGATGCACCACAGAAGAACTTACTCCTATTCCTCCTGAAGTGACCTGGTTCGATGTGCTTGAACTCCCCTTTACTTGGGAATCGGGGCACAGAGATATCTTCTATCTACCAGAAATAATCGGGGGAGGAGTTTGCACTTTCGACTACGACAAGGATGGCGACCTTGATATCTATTTTATTCAAGGTGGCTGGCTTGGTTCGGAAAAAACCAAATCTAATGCGCTCTATAGGAATGACGGGGATTGGAAATTCACGGATGTCACAAATGAAATGGATGCGGGCAATACGAACTATGGGATGGGTGTCACTGCAGGAGATTATGACAATGATGGTGACGATGACTTGTACATTACCAATATGGGGAAAAACACACTACTTCGAAATGATGGCACACAATTTGTCGACGTCACGAATGAAGCAGGGGTTGGGGATTCTCGTTGGGGTAGCAGCACTTCATTTATAGATATTGACAACGATGATGATTTAGATATCTTCGTTGCGAACTATATGGACTGGACCATTGAAACCGAGATGCAATGTTACCTCTCACACGGGCTCATCGATTATTGTTCGCCTGCTAATTATTTAGCACCCCTTTCTAGCACTCTCTATCAAAATAACGGCGATGGCACGTTCACTGATATTTCGCAAGAGTCCGGAATCGGCGACTTCTCAGCTACCGGACTTGGAGTTTCAATTGCTGATTTCGATCAAGATGGTTTTATGGATGTGTTTGTTGCCAATGATGGCATGCCAGACTTTTTGTGGCACAACAACGGCGATAGTACGTTCACAGAAGTCGCAGCGATTATGGGTTGTAATCTTGACAACGATGGCGCGCCAAAAGCAGGTATGGGAGTTACAACCCAGGATTTAGATGATGATGGTGATTTTGATCTGCTTGTCTGCAACATGATGGGCGAATCAGACTCGGTGTATGAAAACCATGGAGACTTTTTTTCAGATGTAACAAGTCGAATTGGAATCAAAGCACCCTCGCGTCTACAAACTCGTTTTGGTATCGGACTTTTCGATTTTAACAACGACGGGTATATCGATCTTTTCGAAGCAAACGGCAAAATTGCCATGGATGTAACTCTTGTCGGGGATCGATATGCAGAAGAGAATCTGCTTCTCAGGGGAACCGGGAAGCGGTTTACACCGCTCTTTACAAGTGATGGTACTGCTAATCCTCTCTTGCGTACGAGCAGAGGAGCATCATTTGCTGATTTTGATAATGATGGCGATACAGACATTGTTGTAATCAACAAAGACGCGCCTGTGACACTGTACAAAAACACCATTGGGCACTCTGGGAATTGGGTCGGAATATCGTTACACCAATCGGACAACAAACCCATAATAGGAACAACCGTACAAGGAACCGCTGGTGGGAGAACACGTACGCAACAGTCCTCAACGAGTAACTCTTATTTCAGTTCAAACGATAGCAGAATGATCTTCGGCATTGGACATGCTACTGCTCTCCAAGAAGTGGTTATCACATGGCCCGATGGAACGACAACGTATCTAGATTCGATAGAATCTGGGGAATACCACGAAATCACTCGATAGCTTGTTTCTCGTTCCACTCCTCGAGAGGAATTGTTGCAACAGTTCCAAGAATCGCAATGTGCTCCACACAACGAGATGAAACTACTGCATCTACAACCTGAGGCATTCTGTTGGCTTGCACGATTTCCTCTCTAAATTCCGCGGGACGTTTCCCAAGTTCAGCTGCTTTCCTCGCGATATATTCCATAAGATCATTCTCTTCATACACGATGTCAAACTTT
>CAZVAE010000175.1:0-3975 GCA_964624985.1 uncultured Isosphaeraceae bacterium
ACCGAAGCACTCATTCCAGTTGAGACTGGATATTTTTCACTACGGGGTGCGAGAAGACAGCGAAAAACAGTTGACGCACTCATTGCAAGAATCGGTAAACCGTTGCAATGTCGAATAATCCCTTCGATCCACAGGCCATCACCGCTTGCACGAACTCTCTTGCAGAGATTACGAGAGTCGTTTGCGCCAGAAGTCTCACCGACAGTGATTCGAGACCATGAGACGTTGCGAGAAGCGGCTAGTTTCGGGCAGCCCGTGTGTGAATTTGCCCCAGGCAGTGAAGCTGAGAGGGACTTCGTCGCACTTGTAGACTGGCTTGAGGAGGTCTATGCGCCTCCTACACCAATGGTAGAAGTTACAACAGCACAGGGTGGGCGTGCTGCTGAACTCGCCCAGAGAGTCGCTTCATTCTCACAACAAGAATCGCCAGTCATCGGCAGAATCGAACCAGAAGAGGATCACAATGCCTCCAAGTTCTGAGCAGTACGCCCAACTTGCAGCATTGTTTACAACCAGCGCGGAGCCAAATGACCGCGCGCGAATCGAACTGCTCTTGCCAGCCCACTTGCCAGTCCAAGGAGGGCTGTGGCTTGTTCCCTATGCAGGTCGAGAAGCTGTCGATGGACTCTCGATGCTTGTTAGGATGCATGAAGATTCCATAGACCTTGCAGCGATTGGGGAAGGTCAATTTGATTTTTCTTCGTGTAATTCGCTTGAAGAAATCGTGCAATGTATTGAAGTCCCAATTGCTCATTGGATTGTGCAGCCACCATCAAATGCCGATCCAACATCCCTACTGCATTGTGATGCTGATCGAGTCACTCTTCTTTCAGGAGCTGACCAAGCGGCAGTTGTCGGTGCGTATCGATTACTCAAGGGTCTAATCGCTGCGATGGGAGAAACAGAAGCACTCCCTCCTCTTCGTCTCGTTGTTGTTGGCGCAGAAGAACGAACGTCAAGCGACGCTGCAAGTCGAATTGTACAAACTGCACACCATCAACTTGGAGTACAGATAGAGGTTGGGCAACCATTACCCGCAATGAGAAGCACAAATAATGTCGTCTCACAAGTAACCATTCCTCGCTTACAGAATGTTGTTGACTTGATGGCATCATTACGCCAAGAGGCGCAACAGGAAAAACAAGAAGCGGATGCATTGCCGACGTCGCATAGGTTTGAGATTGCCAACGAAGAGCCAGAAGTCATTTCTACTGCTGAACCAAAACCAGTCGTAGAAATAGTGGAGTCTGAAGTGCATGAAGAGCAAGCAGAAGTTGTGGATGCTCGTTTATCATCGTACGTCGATGGGCTGCTTGCAATCACACCCCGATGTCCAGAGCATGAACATATTGAACTCGCAGTCGATGCTGCAGGTCAAGTCCACATCCTTGCTAACGCAGATGATTTACGAGATGCAGCAATCGTTTCTGGATGGGTTGTGAAACACCATGACCTTCTCGCATTGGCGTGTGGTGGGATACAACTCGATGGTTCACTCGCTCCAGTACAACATCTCTTTACAGATCAAGCAGTCGCAGTTGCTGATTTGCATCTGCTAACAGATATTGAAGTGGAAGGAAACGTTGGCGTTTTCAGTACTCCGCTGAACTAATGAAAGACTCGCTGCCATGCTCCAATGGCAAAAGAATCCACATCTTCATCAGTAAAGCCAGCATGCCGCAACGCAGTCGCTAGATGACCGAGTTCTTTCGGGTGCTTTAGAGCTGTAGGCAAATACCGTGTAGAAAAGCCACCATCAAAGTCACTACCAAGTGCGACTTGCCTGTTGTTTCCAGCAAGTTCGCAAAAGTGGAGTACATGCTCAACGCAATCGTCAATCGTTGCATGAATATTTGTTTCTGAAAAATCTTTTGACAAGAACTGGTTGCATAGGTTTAAACCAATGACGCCGCCTCTAGAAAAAATGGCTTTTGCTTGTTCGTCTTGTAGATGACGTTCTGAAGAACTTTGGAGAACCGATCTGCTATTCGAATGTGAAGCAATTATGGTCCCTTTGGCATGCGTACATAATCCCTCAAAAGATGCATCGGAGAGATGCGACGCATCATGGACAATTCCAACTTCATCAAGCGCATGAATGAGTTCAATCCCTTCATCTGTTAGTGGCCCGCCAGTTGCATTTCCTCCGGCATACCGAGTCCCAATTGCCCAAGTCAATCCAACACAACGAAGCCCTTGGTTTCTCCACCAGACGACATCTTCAGCGGAACGAATTGGGTCAGCACCTTCCATCAACAAAAGTACTGAAAGGTTGTCATCAGTTCTGCAGCCAGCGTGCTGCACTTTCAAATATCCTTCTTTTTGGAGCTTGAGGTAAATCTCAAGTTGCTCAACTCCTGCTTGGTGGGCTGCCTCGATATTGTGACTCTTCTCATACCCGCAAGGGCCACTTTTTGGATACGTGCAAATTGTTCCGAAAATCGTACGGACGTTGCTTTCAAGCAAATCTGGCAGCGAGATGCACGCATCCTCTTCATTCGTACATTTTTTGTACAAATCTCTCCCATGAACTTCGAGATAGGCAAGATCTAGGTGTCCATCAATCCAATACATGGAAGAATCATAGCCATACTGTGCGTTGGCGGGTATCCTGTTCCGTTGTCATGGAAGAAGAATGCACGATAGAGGAGTGTCCTCCTCAAAAGTCTGAACGTTCAAGGCGGCTCCATGCCCTTGGCGTTGCTCTATCGGCCGTACTTTTGCTTTCCATCGCATTCGTACTTTCGCCCTCGGAGGAAGGTATTGGGACGCATCAGCAACTCGGACTCCCAACATGTGGTTGGATTCTCGCTTCGGATATCCCATGTCCAACGTGCGGAATGACCACGTCTTGGACCCATACTGTGCGAGGTAATTTTGTTGCTGCGTTTACAACTCAACCAATGGGGTTCATGCTTGCTCTGACAGCATTTTTTGTTGCTCTAGGGGGTTTCATTACTGCAACGACTGGATTCTCTTTCCAACCCTTACTCTATCGATTCCCCCCATCAAAAATATTTATTGTTGTCATAATCCTCTCGCTCCTCGCTTGGGGGTTTAAAATCTTACTTCACAAAGGCATGCTATGAATCGAATGTTGTTAACCATCCTCATCTTCTCGACGACCGTGATTTCGGGTTGTGGTGTCATTGGATTTATTGGTGCTGGGAAACAAGCGATGGAAGATCAAATGTTGATCGAGAAACCAGCAGAGTATCCGCTTGAAGGGTATGTCGTTGCTGTGGTAATCGACACAGATCTCTCAGTCCATTATGAGCATCCGGGGATATCAACGTTAATCGCAACAGCGGTCGCAGGACGGATTGCAAGAAATGTACCGAATGTGAAAGTCATTCGACCAGACGCTGTGGCTCGTTGGCAATTCGAAACTCCACAATGGTCGGCAATGCCCTCTACGGAAATCGCAAAATCTCTTGGAGCGGAGCGAGTTGTTTTTATCGATTTACAGAATTACGCACTTACACCTCCTGGGAACCACTGGCTTTGGGAAGGCAGGTGTATGGCGACGATTGGTATCATCGAGGCAGATAGTTACGAACATGATGGATTCGCTGACACCTATGAGATTATGGCAACGTTCCCTAAGCGACCAGCTGTGCTTACGAGAGAAGAGGCAGATGAAGGCACAATAGAGCAAGGTCTACTGAATGAATTTATCAAGCAGACAGCTTGGTTGTTCTATTTTCACGAAGAACCAAAACACCCCGACCGATACCGACCGGAGTTAGAACGATGAAACAAATCTTTTGCTCGCTGTTTTTGTTTGTGAGTTGCTCTTTGTTGTCATCTTGTAATATCGCTGCAATGGTGGCATATGTGGGATCACCCGACCCGCAGCAAGAGGCAATCTACACCCTTCCAAACGTGCCAACGGTTGTCTTCGTTGACGACCGTCGGAATGTCATGCACCCTGTCCGCCTAAGGAGAGTCATCGCAGAACAAGTCACGAATGAA
>CAZVAE010000176.1:0-3966 GCA_964624985.1 uncultured Isosphaeraceae bacterium
GAACATCAGAATTTCCAATGAGCGTTCCCGAAACATATGTTGCAAGTTGACCCGTCGTATACGTCACGTGTTGGCAACCCGATTTCGAATTGCTTCTGTTGCAACTTCAATGTCGTCAAATGGGATAACTCGATTAGCTAAAATCTGGTTCTTCTCATGGCCTTTCCCTGTGATGACGACGACATCGCACTCTGCTGCTTCCTGAATTGCTCTGTTAATCGCTGATTCTCGATTTGCAATTCGATGCACAAGTGGCATTCGGTCTTTGGGAACCCCGGCAATAACATCGTCAAGGATTTTGTCTGGGTCTTCACTTCGTGGATTATCACTTGTCGCGTATGCAACATCTCCTACTGTAGATGCGATATATCCCATCCGAGGTCTCTTCGATTTATCGCGATCCCCACCACAACCAAAAACGACGTGTAATCTGCCCCCTTCTTGCATCACTTCTCGCACAGACCAGAGCATCTGTTCAAGCGCATCATCTGTGTGAGCAAAATCAACGAATACTGTCGAGTGGTCTGATTGCACACGTTCTAGGCGACCAGGCGGAGCAACTGCTGTGGATAATGCATTCTGAATCTGTCCCATTTCTACACCAAGCTCATGTGCAACTGTTGCTGCTTGCAATGCATTTATTGCATTATGTCTTCCAACTAAAGGCAACCGAACATCAAATGTGCCCCAAGACCCATGTAACAGCAGATTTGAACCCTCGAGTTCTTCATCAATAATTTCAACCCAAGATGCTGCTGCATCGCTTTCAACTCGGCAAGAGACAACTCTCGCTTCTGTTCGATCTGCGACTGACCAACTTGCGGGGTCATCCATATTGATGATTGCACAATCTGTCACAAGGTCAAACAATTTCATTTTTGCAAACAAATACGCATCTGCTGAACCATGATAATCAAGATGGTCACCTGACAAGTTCGTAAAGACGCCTATATCAAAATCTAACGCTGCGACTCTCCCCTGATCTAATGCATGGCTTGAACATTCCATTACTGCAACTTTGCATTGATTGTCGACCATCGTATGTAAGATTTGTCCAATATCACAAAAACTCGGTGTCGTAAGTGTTGACTTTTCTGCGTCCGCCCCATCATCACAAACAATCGTGCCGAGCATTCCACATTTCATCCCAGAAGAATTCAAGATGTGTTGCACGAGCCATGCAATTGTTGTTTTGCCATTTGTGCCTGTCACGCCAACAAGTTTAAGTTTTTTAGAGGGTGAACCATGAAATCTCTCGGCAATTAGGGCGCCAATTTTACATGGATCGCACGTTTCAACAACCGTGATGTCTCTGTGTAACAGAGTCGTTGCTGCGTCAGGAGTGCAGACGATCGCACATGCCCCTTTCGCAATTGCATCATCGATAAATGCAGCGCCATCTCTACGCACACCACTTCTTGCAATAAATAAAGCCCCCTCTTTTACTCGGTCTGAGTGTTGCACGACATCCGTCACTGATGTGGTGTCATCACCAACCATCCGTGCGTCGAGTCCTTGAATTAGGGTATCGAGTCTGTGCATCCTTGCGCCTACAGGATACAGCAACTCAACTGATTATGGAAGAATAAACATCGCATCTCCGTAACTGTAAAATCGATACCCATTCGAGATGGCATGTCCATACACTTCATGGAGCCGTTCGATTCCAATTTTTGCTGCAACAAGTGCGAGCAATGTTGATTTAGGCAAGTGGAAATTCGTCAGAATCCCATCGACAATCGCGAAATCATAAGGAGGAGAAATCATCAATGTTGTATGACCAGCTAATCCGCCACGCTCAGGCCACGTATGTAGTGGCGGTAACGATTCAAGCGTACGGACAGTCGTGGTGCCTACCGCGATGATTGGTTTTTGCTCCATCAGTGATGCTTTGATCCGAGTTAACGATGACTCTGAAACTGACCACGCTTCAGAATGCATAACGTGCGCATTGATATCATCCGTTTCAATCCCCTTAAATGTGCCTGCTCCTACATGTAATGTAACGGGGACCCTCTCAATCCCTCTTGCTTCTAAAGCCTGTAAAAGCTCATGATCAAAGTGTAGTCCTGCTGTCGGCGCTGCAACCGAGGCACATTGCGCCTCATCTGCATACACGGTTTGATAATGTTCTCGATCGAGCGTGTCTTCAATCTCTTCATCTCCCCTTGCTTTAAGAATATAGGGTGGAATAGGCGTGGTTCCACACCGTTGAAGCACATCGATTGCTGCCTCGTCTGATGAACAACGGCAAACCCAGTGTTTACCTTTTTTCTTTACAAGTTCTAACTCTACTCCGGCAGCGATTTCTATCTTCAACCCATCCCTTAACTTCCCATTACTCTTTAACATCACAAGCCAACCATCTGATTCTTCGTCTAAGTACAACCCCTCGACTCGACCTCCCGTTTCCAAGCGCCTCGCTTTGAATCGCGCGGGCAACACGGAAGTCTCGTTAACGACGAGTAACGAATCAGCGGGAATATAATTTGGCAAGTTTGAGACGTGTACATCCTCAATGGCGCCACGGTTGAGAACGAGCATTTTTGCAGATGATCTTGGTTGTGCCGGTCGCGTCGCAATCCGACCTTCTGGCAATTCATACTCTAAGTCTTTAGTTTGCAATGTACTGACCACGACGTTGCTTCACTTGTTGTGGAATGTATGGTTCAAGTTCGGATGGAATCTTTTTTAAGCCTCGCCTTAGTGCTTTCGCTAATGCATACCGAAGTGAATCATCTCTTCGTTTCAGGACATTATCAGTCACCCGAATATCATTGGCTATCATTGCCTGAATCGACCATTCCCACGCTTTATATTCCTCTAAACATCTTGGCTTATAGACATGAAAACCGATTGCATGGTGTCCAACTTCATGTAAAAAAATAGCGCAACTCATCGGGCCTTTTGGATAGGGCGACTCCAACATCCGAGTCACATTTCCATGCTTATCTTTTAACTCCCAAGCACATCCACTCATCGAAGTACGCCATTTACGAATGCGGAAACCGTACGTTTCCTTCATCGTTTCAACGATTGCATCGTATTTTGCCTGAATTGGCCGTGGCTTCTGCGAAGTAGCTATTGGTTGAGGATCTGGCGATTTCAGCAAATCCCAAAGCGTTAATGCCATCGTTTTCATATTCATAAAAGCACCTCACAACAAACACCTTTTTGAATCGAGCGACCATTACAAAAATCCTTCCAAGTCATCGATGCACTGCCGGATGGCTTGAGTCTCAGTATCTCAATACTTCCTTCACCTACTGCTATCGTCCCATCTTCAAGTACTTCCCCAACTTCCCCCGTTCCATCTTTCGGAATTGCATTCAAAATCTTGCAATCGATGCCTGCAATTGAAAGGTGGCAAGCTGGCCATGGCGAAAACCCGCGAACTGTTCTTGCTACTACCTCGGCCCGTTGGGTTAAATCCAACCTTGCATCATTCCTAGAAATCTTCGAAGCGTATGTCACCTTCGATTCATCTTGCTCTTCCCCTTTTAGCGGTTGGCGTAACACTTCAAGAATCAAGTCCGGACCCAACTCCGCTAGTCGGTCGTGGAGTTCGCCGGTTGTTTCCGTTTCTCCAATTGGCGTAGAGAGTTGTCCTAAAATTTGACCTGCATCCATTTTTGGTGCAATCGAAATCACACTGAGACCACTGTATTCATCCCCGTTCAATATAGACGCATGTATTGGTGCAGCACCACGCCACCTTGGCAGTAGTGAGGCATGCAGATTCACAATAGGTTGGAGCGAGACAAACTCAGATGATAACTTTTGGCCGAATGCGATGACTACTGCCATCTCCGCTTCTAGAGTTTTGATTTGTTCGATGTGTTCGGATGCGTTGATGTTTTCACATTTAATGAGGTGAAGATGATGCTCTTCCGCCCATACACCTATTGGGGTGGGTGCGAGCGTTCGGTTGCGTCCTGCAGGTTTATCTAGGGCTGGGACGACTGC
>CAZVAE010000177.1:0-301 GCA_964624985.1 uncultured Isosphaeraceae bacterium
TGCTGCTGCAACCGATCACAGCAGATACTCCATCAACGGCGTCCATCTTGATTTGAAGGGTTCCGAGATACGACTCGTTGCAACGAATGGACATCGACTTGCCCTCTCAACAGGACCCTGTGATAGCAATTGTGACAAGGTTGATTGCATCGTGCCAACAAAAGCGATGACTCTTCTAAAACGGTTGGTGCACGACGGGAACGGAACTGTATCTGTAAAAATTAACGATGGTCAGATTGTTTTTCATGTCAACACAGAATCTGGTTCCACGTCAACACTGACAAGCAACCTTGTTGAAGGG
>CAZVAE010000177.1:311-3937 GCA_964624985.1 uncultured Isosphaeraceae bacterium
TTCGAAGATGTCATACCTAAAGATCTTGACCGAAAAGCTGTTGTCAATAAAGATATAATGCATCGAGCTGTTCGTAGAGCACACCTCATGACGAACGAAGAGTCCCGAGGTGTTCGTCTTATCTTCAACGATACCAATTTGAAAATCACAAGCCGCGCTCCCGAAACAGGGGAAGCTGAAATTGAGGTTCCAATTGAATCGTTCACTGGCGATACGCTCGAGATCGCATTTAACCCCGTGTACATCATGGATGCCCTCAAGGTTATCGAAGGCGACGACATTACGATTGAGTTAAAGAAAAGCGAGAAGCCGGGTCTCATTCGTAGTGGAAACAACTTTACGTATATCATTATGCCCGTAAGCTTGTCTTAGTTGCAAAACAAAAGTGAATCGAAGTTTATGGTTTTGGCTTTGGTCGTTTCCCGCCACCACGCTTGCCCGATTTTCCAATATCACTTTTATATTTCACCGAGCAACCCCACGGCTGTACGTAACTTGGCGCCACTTCTTCGCCCGCTTGAAGTTGTGCGACAACCCGCGTGATATGTGTTTCTGCTTTATCTCCCTCTTTAAATCGACGATCATCGCTTAGTGCACCTTGATACACAAGGATACCCTCGGTATCGATTACGAACATGTGTGGTGTTGTTCTTGCGAGGTATGTCTTCCCGACCTTACCATCATAATCCATCAACATAGGAACTTCCACCTTTAGTTCTTCAAGAAACTCGGCTCCACTTTCTTGAACTTCGTCTTTTGGTCGGTTGGCGGTTGAGTTAACCGTAAGGTAAACCACATCTGTTTCTTGTTCGTTAAGTGTTTCAATAAGTTTTGGAACTAGGTTTGTTTTCCAAGCCTTCTCACAGTAAGGGCACGATTGATTAAACCATTCAAGCACAACTATTTTGCCTTCGTAGTCCGCAAGCTTGTGTGTGTTTCCGTGTTGGTCTTTCAGTTCAAACGCGGGTGCTTCTTCGCCTATTTCTGCAAAGAGCTTTTCTGCTTCTGCGTTCTTGGGTTGCTCCGGTGATTTTGGATGCTCTGGGTGATCGGGACCAAGTGCGAATGTTGCTGTGCAAATGAGCGACACGATGGAGATGAGTGAGAGGTTATTTTTCATGGCCTGTTCTCCTTAGTTAGTTGTGCTTCGTTTTTTATTTATCAACGTGAAGTTTGACAACGTATGATGGGTCGTCACTATTGCGTCCAAAGAGCAGCAAGCCTTCGATGACGATGTCATCGCCCTTCAATGAAGATATATCTAACAGCATGGGGACTGGTAAACGAAAGTGTCCGTTCTGTACGAATGGCGTTTCTGCTGGTAAAAACCGAACGCCTTGTTGCTCAACACCAATGAATTGAATTGGTCGCATTGCTTCTTCGCCAGTAATGTGCAGTGTGTCGCCCGACAAGATTGCTTCTCCGCTCTCTAAGTCTTCGAGTGGTTTGGGTAATGCTTTTAGCCAATTCACAAGTTGAAGGTCTTTGTGTAGCGGTCCCTGGTGCAAACTGTTCGCCCCAATTGTAAGTGTGTTCGTTTGTTCCCCCATGACGCAACTTTTTTTACACGCAAGCCATGATGTTGTGACTGTGATTTCAAGTTGACCGTCTTGGATATGGTCGGGGGCAGTAACTGGGATAAAGATTGCCGCGGCGGAGTCATACCCATACGTTTGACCCTCGTTGCCTTGAAACGTCATTGGTCGTGGAAACACTGGTTCACCTACAGTAAATCCTGCTGGAGCTTCAACTTCAAACTTAGTTGGGGCACCACTTGAGCCAGGGTTTTTCCAATAGACGTGCCAGCCGGAGTCCGGGGTAATTTGCACAACCACGTTGAACTGCTGTGCTGAACCGATCCATCCCACATCGCTCCGAATATCAACGACTGCGTGCCCCTTGTGTTGTTTTGTTTCGTCTTCAATTGGTTGGAAATGAAGAGGGGGTGGGTATGTGAGTGCGAGCGTGAGTGTGAGAATCGTGGGAACAAGTTGAAACATAACAAAACTCCTTCAAGTAGGGATACAACGAACGAAGGACTCGTGTATTCTGTCCTATATGGTAAATATCTTTCGCCACTTCGTCCTGTGCATTGTTGTGGTGTTGTTTGGGTGTAGTGCTGGAATCAGCGATAAGAATGTTTCGTACATCTTGCCCCATGACGCTGCGATACTTGTCCAAGAGGGCAATAAGCACCTCTTGGGTCCCGATTCTGCTGCGGTGATTGTTGACCCAAGGCCAACCTGGGAATACCGAAAATCGCACATTCCAGAATCTTTGAATATTCCATATGGGCGTCTGCACATTCAGCTTTGGCGCCTTAATGATGTTGGAACAGTGATCGTATCGGGGGAAACCTACAACGACGCCGTTGCGATCGCAATGAGTAAATCGCTTATGGAATTGGGGTTTAAGGACGTAAAAACACTTCGAGGCGGACTCGTGGGGTGGGGTGATGCGGGCGAACCCATCGAAATCTTAGAATAAGCTCCTGAATAACACCCTTTTTGCTTGCCCAAGCGTGAACTTAGGGGTACTCTGAAACGTCCACACCTGTGATGGGTTGTGGGTATGGTGGTCACTTTATCGGACAATTCGCAACCATGTATGGTTCTATTGCGAATAAAGAGTGCCCCGTGCCGACAATGCATAACGAACATACACGTAGTTCTTCCCGGGTTGGAGGAACATAGGAGAAATTTAGGATGATTTCAAGAACACTACTCACTACTTCGATTGCAACGCTTTGCTTCATTGGAGCAGGCGCAACGATAAAGCCAAAGAAACCAAATTGGCAAAGTACTCCTCCCGTTACACATACAGGGCAGGATCCTGTTGAACGAATTGCCGGCGATACGCCACTTTCTTCAGAACTTATTGTCAATGGATTGGCGAGACCTGTGCAAGTCGTGGCAGCGCCTGGCGACACAAGTCGAATTTTTATTGTTGAGCAACGTTCTGGAAGTACAGGAAGAATTCGAGTTTTCAATCTTGACTCAGGCACACTAAATTCCACCCCGTTCTTAAATGTGAGTGTGAGTACGGGTTCTGAACAGGGACTATTGGGTTTAGCATTTCATCCAAACTATGACCAAAATGGTTACTTCTACGTGAATTACACAGCAAGCAATGGTGACACAAAAATTGTTCGGTATACCGTTTCGAGTAACCCAGATGTTGCAGACTCTGGTTCAGCGTATGAACTAATGACAATCGATCAGCCATACTCAAACCACAATGGTGGATGGCTTGGCTTCAGCCCGATTGATGGGTACCTCTATATTGGAACTGGTGATGGTGGAAGTGGTGGTGACCCAGGGAACCGTGCACAGGACATCACAAATCAGCTCAATGGCAAAATGTTGCGTATCGACGTTGATGGCGGTTCACCATATGCAAACCCTGCATCTAATCCGTTTGTTGGAGTAACAGGTGATGATGAAATTTGGGCGTATGGCTTACGGAATCCTTGGCGGTGTAACTTTGACCGAAAAACTGGCGATCTTTGGATGGGCGACGTTGGTCAAAATGCTTATGAAGAAATTACATTCCAGCCAGCTTCTAGTATGGGTGGTGAAAATTATGGGTGGCGTTGTTACGAAGGTGACCATACATATAACACAAGC
>CAZVAE010000178.1:0-3934 GCA_964624985.1 uncultured Isosphaeraceae bacterium
CACTTACTCGAATTCCTGTGGAGTAGAGTGTTTCCATGATTGCTCGGTCGCGAGCACCAAGAAGTGTTTTGTCGTTCGGAGCGGAGAGGAGTTGTTCAACTTGCTCAACATCAATTGCTTTTGGAAGGCGTTTCTTTTGTCGTGGAGTACGAATAAGTGTCATCGGATTAGAATCAATGCAACCATTTCGTTCAAGCCAACGGTAGAAACTGCGAAGAGTCGCTATTTTTCTTGCCATGGTGGCGGGGGAGTAGTTTGATTCAGCGAGATACGCTAAAAAACTACGTAAATACTCTGTATCAGCACTAACCAGATGTTCACTAATGGTTTCAGGCCCAACGTGACCAGCGACTTCTTTCTCGCCGGTAGAATATCGTTGCCATGCAGAGGTCTCTGCAGGAATATCAAGTGTGAGATTTTGTTCTTCGGTGATCCAAATGAGGTACTGGCGAAGGTCAACCCCATAACAACGACCTGTATATTCACTGAACGCGCGTTCTTCTAATAGATAACTCAAGAATGCGGTGACGATTGGGACATTTGCTTCAATATTTTTATTCATAGTGTGTTCCAGTTCTTGTTATGCAGCCTTCGCTGATATCTTTGACATTTCGTGGCAGATCATTGCTGCATCAAACCAATCAAAATCTGTAGTTGGACATTTTGCAATCTCTGTTATTGCTTCAACGGCTTCCAATTCTCTCCCTATCTCCCATTCGAAACGCCATTGGTCATCACCCTTTACGAGTACGACACGATGGGAGGTCTTTTCTTTATCACTTGCCATATTTGAGTTCTCGGTCATTCGGTTAGCTCGATTGAGTACATTTGTTTTTTTTCGGCTTAATATCGGTCTTTGTTCTGGCTGGTAATTGAATTGCCGTAATCGATCCATAGTTACATATCTTGCGGCATAATGCCGTTTCCACATTCTTCGCTCAACTTTCATCCACTGAGTTGACCGACTTCGATTGTTAGGAGTGCTTCGGGTTCCACCAGAAGCGGTATTCGGTTCTCCTCTTATCGGACGAGTCAGCGGCATGTCTTGAGTGAGTATTGTCTCGTTGTGATAATTGCTTTTCCGAGGTCTTTCTTTCATTTTTTGCACCCGATAACACGAATTTTCTAATGAGCGCACCCTCACATGGGGCTCTTTTTGCATGTAAAATGTTCGATTCTCGATCGCGTAGCTCAGCTGGTAGAGCACCTGACTTTTAATCAGGCGGTCTTGGGTTCGAATCCCAACGCGGTCATTCATGCACGGAGGATCTATGCTTGTTATACATGCCAACTGGACGGCTGGCCAATTACATCTGTGGGCTGAATCTCTAGATAAGTTTCAGCCCTCATCTCTTTGCAACATTGAAACAAGTACGACAATGACGAACGGTCAGCCTGTTGTCGCTGTGGAAGAACAGGTGACGAAACACCCGTACGCAGTTTCTTCAAGTGAACTTGCTCAATGTCTTCAACATGCAGATATTGAGTTTGATTTTGAGGATTCCTCATTTAAATTGCAACTTCCGCATGATTTACTTGACCCTTGGCCAAGCGACCGCCTTGTTAGCATTATGGGGGACTATGAACACGCCAGTTCGCCCATCCTAGGAGAGTTTCAAGTTGACAGTGTCGCTGTTCAACCAGCAAATGTATTCAAGTTACTCAGCACATTAGAACAACACGCGCACAGTTTGACCTTCGAGATTGGCCAATCAATCCATTTTTGGGCAAGTACAGCTCGATTCTCATTAGATCTACTCGTAGATCAACGTTTTATTCCTACATTGTTGCAAGTTGACCGGAAACACCTCACCGCGACATGGACGCCTTGGCTACATGATGAGGAAGTTGTACATAGATTCGGTCACCTCCTTCGAGCGATGCCACCTGTGGCGAGGTCTACTGCAGAAGATGGAAGAATCCTGTTGGAATCTGCACTTACAGATATGACCAACGACGTGATTCGTACGATATTAATCGAAGACGATTTTGCAGATGCTGTCGATGGTTGGGATTCAAACGAAGATGCACACGTTTCATGGTTAACGGCGATTCTTCATCGTGAAATCGCTGTTCCGGGTAACCCAGACAGATTATTGAGTATTTTTACAGATGCAAGACGATGGCTTGGGCGGCTCTGTGATGTTGGGGACGATTTATCTTGGCGATTGTTACTCGAACTCCACGAACCCATTGAATCAAATGACACATGGCAACTTACTTTTGCGCTTCAATCTGCTGAAGATGAAACGAGAGAAGTATCTGCGGAGGATGTTTGGGGTGCACATGGCAGTGAAAGTGGAAGCGATGATCGTCTGCCAGAACTGTTTCTTGCTGAACTTGATCGAGCGGCATCTTTGTATCCGAAACTCGAAGCATCTCTTGAAGAATCTACGCCATGTTTCATGGAACTAGATACAGTTGAAGCACACAGATTTCTTGTTGAATATGTACCACTATTGGAAGAGTCGGGTTTTAGAACTACTGTACCGATGTGGTGGGGGACCGAAAAGAGTACGTTGAGTGCCAGTTTACATATTGATTCTCCTTCACTAGAAGTTGCACTGGCAGAACGAGCTGAAGGAACGTATGGTTCTTCATCAATCCTTGGATTAAATGCAATTGTTGAATGCCAATGGCAGGTTGCGGTAGGGGACCACTTGCTCACACGAGAAGAGTTTGAACAACTTCTGAAACAAAAACAACCCCTCGTTCAAGTTCAGGGTAAATGGGTCCATTTACAAAAGGGGGCAATTGAAGAAGCGAAACGACTATTCGCAGATGGCGTCACTTCTTCGATGCCATTAGTTGAAGCTCTACGACTTGCGCAAGGTGATGGTGAAAACACCCATACGCTCTCGATAGGAGGGCTTACATCAACGGGATGGGTGAAAGAACTTCTGGAATCAACAACGAATAGCGAATCACTTCCCGATATCCCGCAACCACCGAAATTTGAAGGTCAACTCCGACCATATCAACTCACGGGTTTACGGTGGATGGCATTTTTATCGAAATTTGGAATCGGAACATGTCTCGCGGATGACATGGGTCTTGGTAAAACGATCCAACTTATAGCGTTGCTTCAGCACGAACGAATCGATCCAAACGCAATCGTAGGCCCAACCCTTCTCGTTGTCCCAACTTCTGTAGTTGGTAACTGGCAAAGGGAGCTTGACAAATTTGCACCTGAACTCACCGTTCACATCCATCATGGACCTAACCGACCACTTGGAGATGAGTTTGTCGATATTGTTGCAGAGCATGATGTAGTGATTACGACGTATGGCCTTGTGCACCGAGATCGTGAAACGCTTAATAGAATTTCATGGCACCGAGTAACCTTAGACGAAGCGCAATACATTAAAAACCCTCCAACGAAACAAGCCCAATCAATCCGTGCATTGAATGCATGGCACCGTGTAGCGCTTACGGGTACTCCAGTTGAGAATCGACTTATTGAACTCTGGTCAATTATGGAGTTCCTAAACCCTGGGTATTTGGGTCCTGCGACAACATTCCGTAGATCCATCGCAAGACCGATCGAACAGCGACGTGATCCAAAACGAACTGAGCAACTCAGGCGGATGATTCAACCATTTGTTCTACGTCGACTCAAAACAGATGCGACTGTGATTGATGATTTGCCAGACTGTGTACAAACGAAAGAGTTTGCGAACCTGACAAAAGAGCAAGCAAACATATACGAACAAGTTGTCAATAAGATGATGAATGAAGTTGAGCAATCTGAAGGGATACAACGTCGCGGATTAGTCTTATCAACGCTCGTAAAATTAAAACAAGTTTGCAATCACCCAGGTCATTATGCACAAGCAGGACACAGAGATAGTGTCCAGGTGGTTGAATCGAATACACCCGGATTGCAATCGGCTCGCTCGGGTAAAGCTACTCGTCTTATGACTCTCCTTGAAGA
>CAZVAE010000179.1:0-3925 GCA_964624985.1 uncultured Isosphaeraceae bacterium
TCTCTTCTCTTCTCTTCCATCACCCTTGGATCTTCGGATTCAAGGGTGATTTTTTAATGCCGATTGTTAACGTGAATCACAATCAAGAGCAACGGACCTGCGACATCCGTCCAAAACCAAGGACCAGCATTCCCTGGTGCAAAATTGTTCGCAGCGACCATTTGGTAGATGTGTCCTGCTGCATCACCCCACAACCAAATTGAAGTTGCAACCACAACTGCTAACCGAAACTGTCTCGATGCTTTCATCGCAAGTAAACCAAGTGATCCAATAGCAGCATTTGCAATCCCCACTTCCCACTGAAAAGGACTGTTTGCCCAGCCGATTCCTTCGGCAGCTATGTTTGGCCAAAAACAATGGAGAGCAAAAGTATAGATACCAACCAAACCTACGAATAAGAACATCATCCAAAACTCTAAGGGCTCCCAAACGTGACCCTTCTTCGCGTTTGCCCTACGAATAAATCCAAAGATCCCCAAGGCAAGTGCTACGACGAGTGCGATAAGGGATGTATTTTCAAAAAACCATGCGATTGTATCCTTGATCATAACTCCTCCATTTCTAAGACTCTGCCTGTTGTGTCCTTTGATGGTAAATGTGTGACAAGCAACGTGGCCATTCCACTCTGCTCAATGAACTTTTTTATCGTCATTCTTAGTTCTTCTTGCATAGAAACAAATGGTTCATCGAGCAGCAGCACCTTAGGGTTCCTCACTACGGCCCTACCAAATGCAACACGCCTTCGTTCTCCCCCACTGCATTTCGTAACCTTCTGTTTTGCAATCTGATTTAACTCGAGTTGTGAAAGTATGTTTGAAACATCCCCGTTTTTTCTCATCGCTTTTAGCGGGAATATGATGTTTTGTTCAACGGTCATATGTTCATACAACGGTTGGTCTTGCATCATGATGCCTACGTCTCTCTCGTGAGGTTTCTTGAGAGTCACATCATCGCCTGATATCATCACTGCTCCACAAGATGGTGTAAGCAAACCAGCAATACAGTGAAGAAGTGTGCTTTTGCCACACCCGGAAGGTCCAACTAGAGAAACCGTCTCGCCTTCCCTTACCTCTAAGCAAACATTAGAGAGGACTTGGTTTCCCCTTCTGTATGAGAATGAAAGATTTGACACTTGCAGAAACATACGGGTAGCATACACGCATGCTCATTCCAACAATCGTACTTCTTCTGCTAGCTCCTGCTCCAACTGCAGATGAAGACTTGCCGCATGGCACACTTACATTTCAAGTTGTTGATCGCGAAGGTCGTTTGATGCCCGCACGTTTAACCTTTTTAGATGCGGATAACAACCGCAATGATTTATTTCCAAATCCTAATGCAGCCCCAAAGAAATTAGCGGTGAGAAAACACGCCGTCTACACACTTGATGGTGAGGGGACTATCTCTGTCCCTGTCGGCTCGTGGGATGTTATGGCTTCTCACGGTATTGAGTGGTCTATTGATGAAACTCATATCGAAGTCGAAGAGGGCGGTAAATACACTTGGACCGCATCGCTCATCCATGAAATTGATACTACGAATTGGGTTAGTGGAGATTTTCATTTACACACGCTGACTCATTCTGGACACGGCGATTCCAACATGAACGAACGAATCATTTCAATCGTTGGCGAAGGCGTTGAGTTCGCGGTGGCAACTGATCACGATCATAATACGGATTACCAACCAATCATTGACAGCGTCGGTGCAAATGAGCATCTGACCGCGGTTGTTGGAAACGAGGTCTCGTCACCTTACGGACACTTAAACACATTTCCACTTGACCCGGATGCGAAAGTTGTAAACGAGGATCTTGAGGCGGTTACACTATTCCCTCTTATTCGGCAAGAACAAAATCCATATGGGGTCGTTCCTATTATTCAGATTAACCACCCTCGCTGGGGAAATATTGATTACTTTGGATCACGAGGACTTGATCCAATCACGGGCGAATCTGATGATGACCGTTGGTCTTGGGATTTCGATACCGTGGAAGTCTTAAATGAAAATTACGGTTGGGGATTTCATGATGCTGAGATTACTGAAGTTCCTACTCGTTCGAGTCGACACAGCGTGTTGCGTGACTGGTTTAACATGCTAAATGCAGGAAGAGATGTTAGTGCTGTTGGAAACAGTGATAGTCATACCGTGATTAAGAATATTGCTGGCATTCCAAGGAACTTTGTTTACGTTGGATATGACGATGCGGGCAACATTAAACCGAGGGATGTGACTGATGGAATACGTAGTGGACGTCTTAGTACAACCACAGGACCATTTATGCGAATGACTGTCAATGGCAGGCCGATGGGTTCCACCCTCTCAATCACTGACGAGATTGCAGACATCCACGTAGATGCACAAGCGGCATCTTGGATTGACCTTGACACAATTACTGTCATCCAAAACGGTGACGAAGTTGCGCAAGTTACAATCGAAAACAGTGGTGAAGGCGTGACCCATCTACGTCCTAGAATACGAATTGATATACCAAGAGATTGTTGGGTTATTGCCATCGCGGAAGGCGATGAACCAATGACCCCGTATGTCAATGACAAAGATAGACCTGTGTTTCCAGTTGCCATTGGCAACCCCGTGTTTATTGATGCTGATGGTGATGGGGTATACACGCCACCTCTTGAATGGGCAAAGAACATCATCGCAACAGATGACCTCGACGACATCGTCCAGACATATCTAGATGTAAACCCCACCGAACAGAGTTTGCTTGTCATGGCGTCTACTTCTGATTATGACATCGCAAAAAAAATGGTGTTACTTGGCTTAACAAATGAAAGCAGAATTGTTCGTTTAGCTGCGACAAAAACCGCATTTGCTATCCAAGATTCATCACTCATCCCAATGCTTTCAAATGTCATCGACAATCCAGATAGTGATCGATACCTTGCATTTTCAGCATGGATGGCTATTGATGAAACAGATGGTGATATTGGTAAGGATAGATTGCTTACGTATGCAGATCAATTCGGTTGGGATAACGCCAACAGATATACAAAAGAACGAAAACTTAATCTGCCCGGCGATTTTGTCCGAGATTGGCAAGTCGCAGCTTACTTTGCCATTGCTAACGATAACGATCGACTATCAAACCTTGAACACCAAAAACAGATTCCTGAACCAAACATCCTCTCACTTGTTGTTCCAAAAACAACGACTGGTAATCCTCTTGCATGGGTTGAAATGCAAACTGACAAGGAGGGGTATCTAAATTTATCGCAAGGAGAAGCAACCGAAAATACGATTGCGTATGCACGATGTTGGTTGTGGAGCCCCGATGATCGAACAGTTGAGTTCACAATCGGCAGTGACGATGGGTGCAGAATGTGGGTGAACGGAGAACTTGTGTACCATGATGCAAGTTGGCACTGGGCGACAAAAGACGCATCTTTTGGCTCGTTCCAACTACAGAAGGGCTGGAATCCAGTGCTCTTCAAAATCCTCAACGGTTTAAAAGGGATGGGGATGTATTTTAGGGTATTGGATGTAGATGTCGTAAGTACAAATATAGAACCACCTAAAAAATGAGTTTGTACATTGCGCCTCTCTATTCACATCACACCCCTACAATTGAAACTCCCATCGCTTCAAACTGTTTTTCTATCTGAGGTGCCCATCCGCGATTTGCGATTGGACTCGCAGGACTTGGATGCAAAATCGTTTCAATGTCATCCCGTTGAAATGTTTTCATAGCTCTTTTTTTAGCAAAACCACCAATGCCAACAATTTTGGATGGTTCTAACACTTCAACAAATTTTCTCAGCGCAATATCGCACACTTCAAAAAGAGTATCTCGCTCTACTGGCTTGAGTTTATCTGGCGTTCTGTTCCTGCCTCCCTCTTCCATAAAACATAGAGGACAATAATTAATCACAAAGAATTCATCAAAAAAATGCTCGGCAGTGTT
>CAZVAE010000180.1:0-3924 GCA_964624985.1 uncultured Isosphaeraceae bacterium
CACGCTGCATCAATGGGATCAAAGCGGTGGTGGATTGCGGATTAATCTCTTATCAGATCGTTAATCTGAGATATCGTAGACTCGAAGGGATTTGAGTTTTGGTTTCCAATCGTTAACAAAACTAACATGCGATGGATGGTTCACGTACGTCTGATACTCCTCGAGCGAATCGAACGCAAAATAAATACCCACATCATAATCCGTGAGTACGGTTGACCTGCCAGATGGCACATGCGTTCCACAGAAGTAATCTCGTACTGTGGGAATCGTTGCAAGCCGAGCATCGCTGTCCTTAATCATCGCTTCAACATTCGACGTATCCACTAATTCGATAAACACCATATGGTTCACTGCGTGCTGATTTGTCTCGCAACCTATCAACAATATAAATACCAGGAAGAAATATTTCATGGTCATATCCTACCCTAGACCTTCTGCATAGGCTCACTCAACACCATCAAATCGGATAGTACCATCAGACAATGGTACTAATCGCATGAACCCCACGCACCAACCAAGATGAGGAGGTCATGAATGTTCACGACGTCGTCAGCGTTAAGATCTGCAATAGAATCTGATGCGCCCCACTCTCCAATAAGAATGAGGAGATCGTGAATGTTCACCAGGCCATCATCGTTCATATCACCATTACAGCCTTGTGTTTCTGTGACCACACTTGTTTGTTCAATGGTCCCAAGAGGAGCGTCTCTAAACAAACCGCCTTCATCGCTACCGCCAACTGCTGTGAGCCAATCATCATCTTCGTCTTTGCCATCGAGGTCACCGCCCACAACCTTTGTCATGGTTTCTCCACCTGAACCCGCTGGTTGTTTAGACCATACAGTCCCATCGAGTGACTGCATGAAACCCGTGGCATTTCCATCGTTTCGCAGTAACACCAGTGGAGTATCAGAAGATGGAGAAAGCATCACAATATCTGTATCTCCATCAAAATCCGCATCAAGAGCCACAATATCTTCAACCGGCTCAGACACCGCGACAGGAATCACATCGTCGTACCCATCCGCCTCTTCGCCATTTCCTTTAAACAAGTAAATCATTTCCGCATTATCTGATGCCGCCATTAAATCGATTTGAGTGTTGTCATCAAGATGCAGTGCTTCAATAGTATTTGTATTTGAATTTGAACCAAGTTCAGCGACATTTTGCAATGCACTCGTTGCAACTGCACGGTGCACAATACCGTATTGCGAGCCGCCGACAAAACCCCAAGCGCCTGTTTGTTCGCCACCATCCACGCACGTGGGCAGATTAGGAAGCAACTCATCATTAATAAGTTCTTTTTCTACTGTAAACCAAGGCCCATTGCTACTATCACTTGAAACGTCGAGCAAAACTTGATATCCATCAGTGAGGTTATTGTCTGCGATGTCAATTCCAACCACTGCGTCAAGGCTCGTGTCATCATCCCAATCCATAATGGCGATACACGTCGATGCATCGCTTAGAGAGAGCACCACTTCGGGATTAAAGGAGAGGGAGCCGTCAGTGCCCACAAAGGTTGTAAATACACTGACCGTGTTTGAAGTGCCATTTGCAACTATCACATCCTCGAAGCCATCGCCATTCAAATCACCAACATCAAGATCCACAGGATCATTTCCAACAGTTGCGGAAAAACCAGTAATAAGAACAGGCGCACTCTCGCTTGAAATTGAGAAACATGCAATGCCTCCTGGAGTCCCTTCGAAGAGCACGACAATTTCATCACCGCCAACTCCATCAGCGTTGAATGATTCGATGTCCAGCGGCGGACTCTCTAAATCGCCAGTGAAGGGGCTAGAAAATGTTGCCTCCTCCACTTCAATCACTTTGACAGCAACTTCAGTATCCAGTGTTCGTGCTACATCCTGTTCAATCAACTGCAAGCCCAGTCCGCTTGGCATCATCGGGAAGGTAACACTACTGAACCCTCCGCTCATTGTTGCCGCTTGGGCAAGCGGAATAATATCGCCCACTGCTGCGGCTGACAGAGAACCAGTCGCATTGGTAACGCCCAACGCTCCCCTTCGGACTAAGTCGCCATTGACATGAAGTTGTTCTTCTGCATCAATATCATTAATATCAAAAGTTGTAGAACCACCAGTAGAAGTTGAAACGTCCCCTGTGACATCGCATATAGCATCTTTGTTAAAACTAAGTCGGGACGCCTCGTTGGTAAAATTCCGTAAATAGATTTCATCTGTACTACTTGTGCCCATATAAAGTATCAGGCAAGAAGTAGAAGCATGAATTCCTGCTCCATCTCCTTCAACAGCAGTATTCCCTGATGAAGTGTGGTCAGTAAGCATCATATCTGCACCGGAAGCGTATAAACCACCGCCCCACTGTTTAGCCGTGTTATTTGTTACCGTGCAGTTTGTCATTTGCATTGGCCCAGATGAAGATTGGCTAAACATGGCTCCACCTGTTCCATTTGATGCATGATTATTATGCAGCGTACACGCGGTTATTGCTACCTCGCTAGAGTAATTTGCTATCCCCCCTCCACCGACTGCGAAATGATCTATTGTTGCAGTGTTGCTTTCAAATAGAGTGCCTGAGATGACAACTGCACTATGCCAGTTGATCATACCCCCGCCTTCAGTGGCAATGTTCTCTTCAAAAGTACATCCTATTATTGCAGCAGTACCGCCATGATTACAAATACCGCCGCCGTAAGTTGCAGTATTCTCATCCAAAGTACAACCCGTAAGATCAATGTGAGCATTGAGATTCATAATTGCACCGCCTCCCCATTGGGAACCAGTTTCATTTGTGGAAGAGTTGGTATAAAAATTACAGTCAACTAGAGAAATAGAACAATCACCTGATACAGTTATCCCTCCGCCAAATGGTGCTACATTGCTTGTAAAGGTGCAGTTTGACATTGCTGGGCTGCTGTTACCGGAAGTTATGGACACCGCACCTCCATGTAAGCTCGCAGTATTACCCACAAATGAACAATTTGAGAGTACTGGATTGCAATGAGAAACGACCAATGCGCCACCATATACAGCACTGTTATTTAAAAAGGAACAATTTGTAATTGTTGGCAATGAACCATAAAGTTTTAAACCACCACCATCAAATTCAGCCGTATTATTACTAAAAGTACAATTATCAATTACTGGATTCCCGCCCGAACTAACCATCCCTGCACCGTTACCGTGGACATAGTTGTTGCTAAATACACAGTTTGTAATGGTGGCGTCTGATGTGCAATACAAACCACCAATACCCGCATTCGTAATGGTAAACCCATCAATAATGGTATTGTTCGTTTCGCCTGAATTGCAATACACAATTCGTTGTGTGCCACCACCATCTATAATCGTTGTGGCTGCACCATCGCTGCTGCGTAACGTAATTTCTTTCCCATCCATATCAACTACTCGATCGCCCGTTGAAGTGTACGTTCCGGGAGCAACAATAATTTCATCGCCATGGCTCGACGCATTAATTGCTTCTTGAATCGTTAGGTAATCAGCAGTTCCATCCCCGTTCACAGTAATGATAGTCGCAACTGCAACGTTTCCTATCAACAGAACGGCCATCGCTATAGACATAACATATGATTTTTTCACCCTAGTTGCTCCCTTCTCCACTTCTTTCATTACTCCTTGGAGTATGGCTCGACATAGACTTGGATTCAAGTGTTTAATCGGCAAAAGGTCAATATTTCGACAAAGCCCATCATAATAGGCGAACAACTCCTGTTATTTCAAATTGTCAGGCGCATTTTCTTTAGGGCAGATTCGCATGTGGATTTCGTTGGCGTTATTCTGCTCAGATGGATGAACTTTGCATTGCAATGGTAAGTGACGTGTTCTTTGGCGGCGGCGAGAGAGAACGACTTGTTGCACGACTGCTTGAGGCTAAAGATGCGGGGGCTGATCTTGCCGTGCTCCCTGAAATTGCTTG
>CAZVAE010000181.1:0-2137 GCA_964624985.1 uncultured Isosphaeraceae bacterium
GGTTTCGATTCAGAAATCTCACCGCCATCAACTTCAATCATCGAACCCGCTTCATCACAATCTTGTCGACTCATGACAGTCAGATTACAAATCGATCCAATTGAAGCGAGCGCCTCTCCTCTGAACCCCAATGATGCAATAGATGCGAGATCTTCCTCTTCAGAAATTTTACTCGTTGCATGCGGGGAAACAGCCAGTTCCAACTCTTCAGAAGCGATGCCCGAACCATTATCACTGACACGAATCATATCTCGACCACCATGCTCAAGATGCACATCTATTTGCGTGCTACCTGCATCGATAGAATTTTCTACAAGTTCCTTCACAATGCTCGCAGGTCGATCCACAACTTCACCAGCTGCAATTTGGTTAATGAGAACTGGTGATAACTTTTGAATCGTCATGTCGTTTCTCTTGACCGCACCCATGCTCGTCGCATCACAATTGGCATTCTGCGTCCTCTACCGAACGAACGGGGTGACGTTTTTAAAATGACTGCAGATTGGTCTCGTTTAAACTGCGCTCTATCAACCATCGTTACGATTGATTGGATTGCATCGACGTCTATATTCAATTCATCTTCAATACTCTCCACATCCATTTCTGAATCAATATGCAAGCGGAGTACGCTATCGAGTTCTTGATATTCAGGTAAAGAATCTTGATCTGTTTGATTTGGTCGTAACTCTGCCGATGGTTCTTTTGTGATGGACGATTCTGGAATCGGAGGTTCGGTAAACCCGCAAGATTGATAGTTCGAATTAATCCAAGTAGAAAGCGACCACACATCTGTTTTGTAGACATCCCCGATGACTGAAACCGCTCCGTCCATGTCACCATACAGAGTGCTATATCCAACGGCTAACTCAGACTTGTTTCCAGTTGCAAGGAGTAGACTTCCATGCTCATTTGCAAGTGCCATGAGAAGAAGACCGCGTATTCTTGCTTGCGCATTTTCACCAGCAATTCCATTTGCTTCAAGGGAACTCACTGCAAGGGTGCGTTCAAATGCATCGTGTATGTATCCGATTGGCAACGTAACCCCGGTACATCCTAGTGCTTCTAGAAGTGCTTCCGCATCTTCTACTGACCCAAGCGAAGAAAATCTTGATGGCAATAGAACGCCCTTTACATGTTCTTTGCCAAGTGCAGCTACTGCAATAGTTGCGACAAGAGCAGAATCAATCCCGCCAGATAGACCAAGCAGTGCATCAACATGCCCTGTTTTACTGAAGTAATCACGAACCCCTAAGACTAACGCATGGAATATCTCTTCTTCGGTTGAAGTTTTTGCTGGTTCAATTGTATCCATTGTGGTGTCAATGCATACTGCGTCTTGCAACCATCGCGGACATTCATGACTCAAGCCCTTTCCTGTAACAACAAAGGAGCCGCCATCAAAAATGAGATCATCATTCGCCCCAACTTGATTGCACATTGCAATCGTAAGTTTATTTTCTCTTGCAAGGTCGACAGCGTACTCTAGATGTGTTCTTTGTTTACCAACGACAAAGGGAGATGCGCTTGGGCAAATGAGAACTCGACAACCCGCATCGATATATTGTGCTACTGGATTCTTATCGTATTGATCCGCAGCGTTTGCATCGAATCCCCTCCAGAAATCTTCACAAATTGGTACTCCGATTTGAGTTCCATCGAACGTAAAAGTACAAATGGAATCTCCCGATTCAAAGTAGCGTTTTTCATCGAAGATGTCATAACTTGGAAGAAGTAGTTTGTCACTGACCGCACTGATTTCACCCTGCTGTAGCACACTTACGCTGTTACGCACTCGTTCGGTGTTCTGATTGACCCGTGGATGCCCCACAAGTACAGTCTTCGTGTTGCATGTCATTGCGATTTGCTGCACTGCATCTACGCATGCATGTACAAACTCAGGAAGATACAACAAATCACGAGGCGGATACCCACATATTGACAACTCTGGGGTCACAATGATATCTGCATCCATCGATTGAATCGCATCAATCAGACGCTGTGTATTACCAGTGATATCACCAACGGTTGGGTTGAGTTGGAGCAAGCCGATTCGCATAGATACATATAGTACCAATGAGAGGCGGGGGGGGGGGCGGCGCCGCCCCCCCCGCGCCCAACACAAAGAGGGAAAAAAAAA
>CAZVAE010000181.1:2147-3899 GCA_964624985.1 uncultured Isosphaeraceae bacterium
TGTGGCGGCGGGCCCCCCACCCGCCCGCCCCCGCGATTCACACACTGGTTTGTAGAAACCAGAAAGGAAAGGAGTTAAGGGGGTTTAATAAATGACTGCCACAGCACTTTCTATGGAATCAATCACTTGACGAACGGTAAATGGCTTTCGAAGAACGCCATCAAAGCCGCTACATGTCAGACGAGTAATCTGGCCATCCGTTAAACGGCCACTCATCGCTATCATTTTTGTCGCTTGCATTTCTTCACTACTTCGAAGTCCATTTGCAAATGTAATGTAGTCGTCACCACAGAATGAAAGATCAAAGAGCATGACATGTGGGCGGAATCGTTCACACTCCACGCCAGCGGTGAATGGGTTGTTGCATGACTGAACAATGTATTCAGTCTGATCTGCAAAGACCCGTTCGAGTGTTTCACACACTTCCTTGTCACCATCTACGATTAGCACTCGAGTGTTGCCCGACATTAATCCATCAATTGGAATGCCATGCTCTTGCATAAAATTCATGAGTGCTTGGACTGGAATTCTGCGATCTTTCGAGCCAGGGATTCTATACCCTTCGATTTGACCTGAATCAAACCACTTGCTTACAGTGCGTGCTGCCACATTACAGATTTTTGCGACTTCGCCAGTTGTTAGTACGTCTTTTTCGAACGGATTCATCATTGCCACGTTCACCTTCAGTTAGAGTTCGGTTAGAGCCGCGTTCCACGCGGTTTGACTACAACTGAGGTTTCGACAATGCAGAAGGCTCGATTTACTCCAAGCAGAAGGTTTGTGTCGAAAAAACAAACGGACGCATGGTTTTTTCATTCCATGCGACCGATAATGTCCTGTCTTGGCAATTTGGGTAACAGTTAGAGGGCTGGGCCTGCTGCACGCACAGCCTCATCCATCATATATTTCTGGTCGTTCGACCGGAATTTCACCGCTAGCTCTTTCGCCGTTTTCGTATATGCCTCTTGGTCAGACCAAGTTTTACAAGGATCTAACACTTCTGATGGGACACTCGGGGCCGTTGTTGGTATGTACAGTCCAAATATATCGTGAGCGACAAACTCTGATTGTGCGAGTGAGCCATCAAGAATCGCTGTGACAAAAGCTCTGGTCCACTCAAGTTTAAATCGCTTTCCGGTACCATATCCACCCCCTGTCCAGCCCGTATTCAGGAGCCAAACATTTGAGTCATGCTCTTCGACACGTTGTGCGAGCCATGTAGCATATTCCATTGGTTTTCGAGGAAGGAAAGGCCCGCCAAAACATGGACTAAAGTTTGGTACCGGCTCTGTAATGCCCGCTTCTGTTCCGGCCAGTTTTGATGTGTACCCATTGATAAAGTAATACATCGCTTGTTCAGAGTTCAACTTGCTGACTGGTGGCAGAACACCAAAAGCATCCGCTGTTAAAAAGATGACGTTCTTGGGATGTCCGCAAACACTTGGAATGATCGCGTCTGGAATGTAATCAAGTGGATATGCGACCCTAGTATTCTCAGTCTTTGACCCATCGTCATAGTCAGGGATTCGTGTTTCATCATCAAGAACAATATTTTCAAGCACCGCTCCGAATTTAATTGCATCCCAAATCTGAGGTTCTCCCTCTTTTGAAAGTTTGATGCATTTGGCATAGCAACCACCTTCAAAGTTAAAGATGCCATCGATACTCCAACCGTGTTCATCATCCCCAATAAGTGGGCGGTTTGGATCTGCTGAGAGTGTTGTTTTTCCTGTTCCACTTAGCCCGAAGAAG
>CAZVAE010000182.1:0-3881 GCA_964624985.1 uncultured Isosphaeraceae bacterium
TGCAAAAAGCCTTGAACATGCAGTCCCAACACTTAACAACATTGCAAAGGTGATGGTTGAACTTCGAGGAAAATTCAAATCAACTGAACGTAGATAGCCAAAAGTAATTGCGGCCAGCACAGCGGTTACAATCACACTGCTTAAAATTACCTTGACAAAAAATCTTGCTCCTGCAAAACGTAAAATTGTTCTATAAAGCCCAGCAAGACTGAAGACCATTACTGCGAGAGCTCCTGCGACTAAAATAAGCCACCAGAGTTGGCTCGCTGTTGCCTCTTCAAAATTCCTTGGATTCAAAAAATACGTTAATACAACAGCGATGCTTGCAGTCGCTGCATCAACAAACATTGCTAGGACGTATCTGGTTGGCCGGTTGAATTGATCAATCATGTTTCACCCACGTATGGAATGTGTATTATTCCAAGAAATTGTTGATAAAGCAAAGAAAAAACAAGATTTCAAACAATTATACAAGGTGCTCGATAACGAATCCCTTTAATGCGCGATGCCACGTCGAAGAAGCACTCGTAGTCCTGTCAGCCAAAGGATTTTGAAATCGAAAAGAAACGATTGATTGTGTAAATATGCCTCATCAAATGCGACTTTTTCCTCAATCGAAAGTTCGTCCCTGCCGTTCACTTGCGCCCAGCCAGTAATGCCAGGTTTTAATCCGTCGATTCCTTTTGCGTTGCGAAGCTTAATTAAGTCCTCTTGGTTGTACAACGCGGGTCTTGGGCCAACAAAACTTAGATCGCCCCTTAGGGCTGAAATGAGTTGTGGAAGTTCGTCCAAACTCGATTTTCGAAGGAAGCCCCCAATGGGAGTAAGGTGTGCTTTTGGATCAGTCATAAGGTGCGATGCGACATTTGGCGTATTGAGTTTCATAGTCCTGAATTTTGGCATTTTGAACAATACATTTTTCTTGCCAACCCGATCTGACCAAAACCACGCTGGCCCCTTAGAAGTAATGCGAACGACAATAGCGAGACCCGCCATCGGAATACAAAGAAGGAGGAGGAGCACTACGCTAAGCAAAATGTCGAAAAGTCGTTTCAATCGTGTCTCACATATGCTCTTGAATCAATTTGATTTGCAACGATACTACCTTTTGTTCATCATACAGTTGCAGTGCCCTAACTCGCCCTGAGGCTCCAAGTTCCCTTGCCCAATCTGGCACTTCTATGAGACGCATGAGCGCATCGGCGAGTTTTTCTGGGCTGCGAACAGGCACCAATAAACCGGTTGATTCTGGAATGACTTCCTCTCTGGAGCCGCGGATATCCGTAGCAACGACTGGCAAACCCATCATCATTGCCTCAATAATTGTTCGAGGCATTCCCTCTCTCCAAGAAGGAAGGGTAAATGCATCCATTGTAGCTAGCAGTTCTGGTATATCCGAACGCATGCCTGTGAGTATAAGTCGGGATCCTATTGTTTTTTTTGCCTCTTTGATTGCTTTATCAACAGAGACAGCATGGTCAGATTCTAACCTGTCTCCGATAAGCAAAAAATAAACGTGCTGGTGTTGTTGTGCAATATGTTTTGCTGATTCTAAAAACTCTACGATTCCCTTTTCTTCAACTTGCCTTCCGATCATCCCAACTACAAAGGCATCATCTGGTATAGAAAGAACCTTTCGAAGTTCTCGTTTGTTTGAAATCGTGCTTGGGTTGAACTTATCAATATCAACACCGTTGCCAATTGCAAACACTCGCTCTTTAGGCATTATGTTTTTCTCAATTGCACTTTGCGCATCTTGTTCACTTTGTGTAAACATAAGGTCCGTTATTTTTCCAGCAAACTTCTCAAGAAAAATGTGAAACCGTTGTTTCTTCTTCGGCATGCCATCGTGAAAGTAAAAACCATGCGCGGTGTACACCACAAATGGAACGCGAGCCATGAATGCTGCTACTCTTCCAACAAGAGCAGCTATTGGTGTGTGGACGTGTACAACATCAAACTTCTCTTTTCGAAAATATCGATAGAGTTTCCAAATCGAGCGAATGTGTTTGATTGGGTGCATGCTCCTTGAGATGGATATGGTGTGAATGTGGTATCCCTCATCAAGCATTCCTTGCACGTACTCTCCATCCGAACAAACTCCAATCACTGTGTAGCCATTGCCAGCCTGTCCATCAATGAGCGGGAGTAAAAACTTCCTCATCGTAAAATCAACAGCACAGAGTTGGCAGATTTTCACCGTACACTCTCCAGCCACGCTTGGAACATCAGGACATCCCACAGAGAGTAATGCCACCGGCGCTTGCCAGAAACGTGTTCTTCCCACATTTTTCGAATTTGGTCGACTTCAAAATATCCCTCGTTTCTCAATCGTTCTGAACTGAGCAATTCCTCTGCCCACTCACTAAGGGGGCCCTTGAGCCACTGTTCGATTGGGACACCGAACCCCATTTTTGGCCGTTCCATCATTTCTTTTGGAACATATTTATACAACACCTCTCGTAGTAACCACTTGCCTTTGCCGTCTCGATACTTCAATGACATCGGGGTTTTCCAAGCAAACTCCACGACGTTGTGGTCAAGAAGTGGCACGCGGGCTTCTAAACTCACAGACATACTCGATCGATCGACTTTTGTAAGAATATCATCCGGTAGGTATGTTAATGAATCTAAGTACATCATCTGATCACGCAAATCATGCAGTGTTGCTGATTCGTTATATGTATCAAATACAGTTTTTGGCTCGGTGCCACCAATGACAATTTCTTCGGGCTGATTCCAGTGTGAAATAAGTCGCCGGTAATACGCTTCGCCAGAGTGCTCTTGGATAACACCGCCTAATTTCGGTAGGCGGTCTGCTAGGTGGGGTACTTGAAAACGTTTTGGAAGGAGTTGAAGAATTTGCTCCACGGGTTTTGTTGGAAACTTTTCAATAAGTTTGCCAAGGAGTTTCCTTGCTGGTGGGGGGAGTGCTCTAATGGTTTTCCACGCTTGGTATCCCTTTGTGTATCTTGTATATCCACAGAACAACTCATCACCGCCATCCCCGGAGAGAGATACTGTGACATGCTTCCGTGCGAGTTCGCTGACAAGAAGGGTTGGGATTTGCGACGAATCTGAGAATGGTTCATCCCAAATAGTTGGCAGTCGTGGAATAACAGCCATTGCCTCTTCGGGGGTCACGTAGAGTTCAGTATGTTCGGTGCCAAGGTGGATTGCAACTTCTTTAGCATGGTGCGCTTCGTTGTGTCCCTGTTCGTGGAAACCAATTGTAAATGTTTTCACTGGTTGCGTTGTTTGAGCTTGCATCAGCGCAACAACTGCACTTGAATCGAAACCCCCAGACAAAAATGCGCCAAGTGGAACATCGGACGCCATTCGACTCAATACAGATTTTTGTAATAAAGAATCAAGTCCCTCAATGCACTCTTCAGGTGAGCCCCCTACTGATTCCACGCCCTCTGATGCAATTTTCCCTAGGTTCCAGTAACGTTGCGGGGCTGAAACAACTGTACCGTGTTCTCGTACCACAACATAGTAGGCAGGAAGAAGTTTTTTAATGTTCTTGTAAATGCTCCATGGAGCAGGGATATAGTTGTGCCGCATAAACAGTGCTAGTGCGTTACGATCAATTTCACCCTGCCAATTTGGATGTGGTTTAAAACTTTTAAGTTCTGAACCAAAGAAAAACGTAGAGTTCGCTCTTCCGTAGTACAGCGGCTTCTCCCCCATCCGGTCACGTGCAAGCGTAAGTGTTTTTTCAACTGAATCCCACAGCGCAAATGCAAACATGCCATTAAGTCGTTGCAAGGTTCCTTCGGTACCCCAGTGTCGCAATGAAGCAAGAAGAATTTCAGTATCGGAGTGTCCCCGCCATTTAAAGTGTCCACCTTCACTTTCCAATTCTTTTCGCAAATCCA
>CAZVAE010000183.1:0-3578 GCA_964624985.1 uncultured Isosphaeraceae bacterium
ACGGGACTGGTTCTCCAAACTCAAATGTATCTAAAACGAGGTTGCGATCACCAGCAGTATGAATTTTCGCAGCACGTAAGGTTTGATCCCACGGTAAATCTTCCATCAACTCGGCGAGGACGCCGGGGTAGTCGCGGGGTCGCATAAAGGTCCATTCAGAGGCATCGTCAGACCGTAACGTGAGTTCAATTGGCCTTCCTGAAGCTTTTTCAGCGATTATTGCTCGTAAATGTGCCAGTTGTGTTTCTTCATCAGTATCTTGGAAATACATCAGTGGCATTTGCTCGATGAACCAAGGCACGATTTCTTCTGCAGTAATGCGAAGACTATTCGTGACCTTCTCTATAATCGGTGAAGGATTCTCAGGTTTGCTTCCAATTGGTTGCTTTGATTGGGTAGCCATTTGCGTATTAGAACCGTTTGAAGGCGTCTATACAATACGCATTGTTTTCGATTTCCGAATATCGTGCACACTTTCCCATACGAACGAGGATATTTTGAGTACTGCAATATCGATAGGCAATTTTGATGCTGTTCACAAGGGGCATATCGCCCTTGTGCGTGCGGCTCGTTCTGCTGTTGGCGTGGATGGATTGGTCGAAATGTGGAGTTTTGAGCCACCTCCAGTCACAATCTTACGACCAACTGAAGAGATTCATCGCATAACGACCTATACTGAGCGCAAGCGTTTGCTAGAGCAGGCAGGGGCTGATGTCGTACACAAACTTGAACCAACAGAACGATTACTCAACCTCTCTCCTGAGGAGTTCATTCAACAGGTAGTATCACCAAAATCACCCGATTTTATAGTCGAGGGTGAAGGATTTAGATTTGGTCATCAACGTGAGGGTTCAATCGAGACACTAAACTCACTTGGTCCCAAGTACCAATTTGAATCCATCGAAGTAAAGCCTGTGTCCGTTGATATTGAACAAGAAGGTAGCGTGCGGGCAAGTAGTTCACTTGCCCGTAGACTACTCTCAGAGGGAAGGATGCGTGATGTTGAAAACGTCCTAGGGCGGGGGTATTCATTGATGGGTGAAGTGGTGAAGGGAGATTGCCGCGGTCGAGAATTAGGAGTGCCCACTGCAAATTTAGGATCTGTTGAAACAATGTTACCTAGAGATGGGATATATGCTGGGTTTGCATTTGTTGATGGCGAGCGGTTCATTGCTGCAGTTAGTGTCGGGACGAAACCAACGTTTGGGGAACATGACAGAACCTGTGAAGTACACCTCATTGGATATGATGGAGAAATTGGAGCATATGGATGGACGTTGAATGTGACTATTTCACAATGGATTCGCGAGCAAAAGGCTTTTGATTCAATAGATTCTCTTACAATTCCTATCAGAATCGATATTCATTCCGCAATAAAGATTATAGAACGCAGCTCATGTATTGAATTATAGGGATGTATGAATGTACGACAAGTTATGCCGGTCTAGCGGAGAGAATCAACAATGCAAAACATATTGTTGTCACGACTCATCGAAAACCAGACGGTGACGCCATCGGTTCGGTTGTCGGTCTTTGTCGTGGACTTGAAAGTATCGGCAAAAGAGTCGAGAATCTATTTATTGGTCCTATAGAGTATGGGCTTTCTCTAGCTGCTGGCAAAACTGAGTTACGTCTTTTAGAAGAAGTGGGTTTTCCAACGGACGAACCTGATTTGATTATTGTTGCGGATACTGGAGCTTGGTCCCAACTTGAAGCACTAGAGCCATGGTTGCGGGAACGGAAAGAGATTGTGATTGGGCTTGACCACCACACCAATGGAAATGATGTCGCACCAGAGCGTGTTGTTGATGTTACAGCTGCGGCATGTACACAAGTTGTTATGGCACTTTTTGACGAAATGGGAGTTTCACTCGGAAGTGGAAAAGACTCAGTCGCAGAGGCGCTATTTGTGGGAATTGGCACAGATACTGGATGGTTCCGTTTTTCGAATGCGGATGCTCGGTGTTTTGCAGATGCGTCCAAACTTTTAGAACATGATATTAATCGATACCACCTTTATCGAACACTTGAAGAAACAGCGAGACCTGCACGCATGGAATTATTACAACGAATGCTCGCGACTCTTGAATATGTTGGTCCTGTTGCAATCATGGAGTTGAGAAGTACTGATTTCCGCGAGACCAATGGTTCAAGCACTGATATTGTTGGACTTGTCAATACTCCAATGGTTTTAGAAAACATTCAAGCCGCTGTTCTTCTTACAGATACAGATCCAACAGTCACGAAAATGAGTTTTCGGTCAAAGCCGGCGTTACCAAATGAGCCAGAGACACTGATCGATGTCAATGAACTAGCGGGGAGCTTTGAAGGTGGAGGACACGTTCACGCTGCTGGTGCTCGGGTTTTTGCCCCTCTGGAAGAGGTAAAAAGTCGCCTCGTCGAAATACTAGAGCAATAAGGTATCTTGATTGAAAGTGACCGCGTACAATTCAGTTGTACCTAAAGAGCTTTTTATGGAATTTCTACGACGGATTGTGAACCAAGCAAGATTGCGAATGCAATGTAATCGAACTCTTACGAAGTGTTCGATGCCAATCTTTATTGTTGTAGTACTTGTATTGTGCATTGCCGTTGTTGATCGTTTAGGGCCAATGAGTCATACCCCTTGGACTGTGATCTGGGTTGTTTCAGGACTAAGCGTATTCTCGATAGTTTGCTTTTTTTTCATACAGTCAAACATTCCAGAAGTTGAAGCAGCTTCTTCAGTAGACTTGAAGTTGCAGTTGCACGATCGAATCTCGACGGCGCTGGCGTACGAAAACGAACGTACGCCCTTTGGTACTTTGGTTGTCGAAAACGCAATTCAAGTTGCACAGGAGCAAGAAACAGAAAATAAAATCTCACATTTTTTTCCGATAGTGTTTCCCAAACTATACATTTCAACACTAATTTTGGTTGGTGGAATAATCGCTACTTGGTGGTCTCCTCAATGGAATTGGTTTAACAATTCGAATAACAGTTCTGCACCATTGGCTGCAGCGTCGAATGAAGATATTGAATCGTCGATAAATGCACTTCTTGATGAGTTTGAAAAAGATGATGCCCTTCAACATTCTTTAGAAGAGGAGTTAGCCGAACTCTCTGCAATACATGCAAATGAGGATTTAGATAATGAATCGATGCGAAGAGAGGCATTGAAAAATATAACTGACGTTCAAAAAAAATTAGAAGAGTTGCTGCAAAACGAAGACGCACTAGCATTTGAAGAGATAACACGCCGATTGCAAGCACTGAAAATGCCAAATGAACCATCGATGCAGCCATTGATCGCTGAAATGAAAAAAGGTGATTTTGAAAAAGCAGAACAAGAATTCAAATCGTTAGAAAAACGGATGGAGTCAACTCAGTTAAGCGAAGAAGAACGAGACCAACTATCAAAATCTCTTAAGGAGTTGGCAAATCAGTTTGAAAAACTCTCTCAACTCAACAGCGAGTTAGCATCTGCCCTTTCTGCTTCTGGAATGAACGGCAAGCTTGCAAACAATCCAGATGCTGCTATGAAGGCAATCCAGAACGCAAAAGAGTTGAGTGAAGAGCAGAAGAAGAAATTGCTTGAA
>CAZVAE010000183.1:3588-3813 GCA_964624985.1 uncultured Isosphaeraceae bacterium
GCTAAACGCACAACAACAAGCATCAGAAATGTGTAAAAAATTGGGTGAGGGGTGCAAGCAATGTGCAAATGGAAAGAAGGGGAGCAAAATCGCAAGCGAACTTGCAAAACTGAAGGCGATGTCGCAATTTAAAACGAAAGCTCAACTTGCAAAAATGGCTTGTCAAAATAGCGCAATGGGAATGTGTTAGGGTGGTTCTGTGCAAGGACAAGGAAGTGGCTTTAC
>CAZVAE010000184.1:0-2559 GCA_964624985.1 uncultured Isosphaeraceae bacterium
CATTGCAGGCACAGGTGATCAAGCGTACATAGAAACACTCCAGCACTTGGCTGAACAGTGTGGTGTACAGGAGGAAGTCACGTTCCTTGGCATGGTCCTCGGAGATTTAAAACTATCACTGTATGCAATGGCGGATATTTTTGCGCTACCTACACAACAAGAAAATTTTGGATTGGTTTATCCAGAAGCGTTGCTCTGCCAAACACCAGTCATTGGTACAAGAGGGACTGATATTTGGAGAGAACTTGAAGATGCGGGTGCTATTATTGCAGAACGAACATCTTTAGCTTTTGCAGACGCAATCGAAGAACTCGCGTCAGATCAATCCCGACTTAAAGAACTAGGCGTGCAGGGTCGCGATCATGTTTTGCGCTGGCTTGACACAGATCGAGTTGGGGAACAATATGATTCCATGTATAAATCTGTTCTTAACGAACACTGATTTGAAATGTGACAACCCTTGTTGGAGGGGTTTCTTTCTCCCAAGGTCGATGATACAAGAACGTGATTTCTGTTTTACCTACACGATCAGTTTGAAATGTCCAGGTTGTGGTACCTCCAGCACCAACTCGACCGCTTGAATCTGCCTCAAACGTTTGTGATACTTTTTGAACGATTGCAGAATTTTCAATCTGTACAGTCCAGTCATAACCTGTTGTTGGATTGCTCGCAAGTACGATTTCAAACGCATGATTGGGCGCGAGAACAAGTTCTCTTGCTGAATCAACTGCTGAAAAAGCTCTTGATATCACATTGCCACTGTCCTTAACGCTTGAACAGGAAAGGAGCAGAAGTAATACGCTATAGAGTGCGATTCGTTTCATCACTACAGCATACCACTCTTATCACATCTCGTCATCGGGAACCGAAGAGCCATGTGGGTCTACTTCAGCGTTGCCCAACTTCTCTCGCATTTGACTTGTCGTAATATGCTCCAGTCGCTCAGCTGCATGGTGAAGTTGATGCGTATCTTGAGGGAAATGTTTATCTAAATACACTTCCCACAATCTATGTGATCGAATAAGACGCGCTGCACGACTTCTGCCTTCGCTCGTTAAGGTCCAACTTGAGTTAACCCGTTGAATGGCTCCCTGTTTCAAAAGAAGACGCAATGTCCTGTGCATTTTCTTTGAAGAGACTCCAAACAAATGTGGAAAATCTTTGGGTTCTAGAATTCCACTGCATCTTTCTTCAGCTCTCCATAGCAGTCCAAGAACATCTTCCCTCAAAATGTGCGCTCTTGTTTTTGCGTTATGGAACAGTTTTGAGATAAAGCCCTGCTTCGGCGAAAACATCCATGCGACGAAAAACAAGACTCCGGTTGCAACAGCCATTGCCCCTGCGGTCGTTGTGCCGCTATACCCAAACCAAGTTGGTACCGTTATTGCTGACAAATGACCGATGCCAGCAGAAGCAATTGCAAAAAGAAGTGCAAGAATAAAGATCATGCTGTATCGATCTGTGATCAAATATGCTGTCGCGGGGGGCACAATAAACATCGCAACAACAAGGATACTTCCTACAGTTTCAAACGCAGCAACAGCTGTTGTCGCAGTCATTGTCATCAACAAATAGTGCATCAATGAGGGTTGAATCCCTTGGGCTTTCGCTAGAGAAGGGTCAAACGCAGTGATTTTAAACTCTTTGTAAAAAAGAATAACGAGTATAAGGTTCGTCAAAAGCATCAATCCGTTAATCATTGCGCCTCTTGGGATTCCTAGACCCCCTGGCGTTTGATCAAACCAAGCGAACTCAATCGCTCCATTTAACACACAATCTGGGTCAATGTCGACGTGGTCGATCGCTTGACGCATCAGCACAAGCCCAAAAGCAAACAGCACAGTAAACACGATGCCCATTGAGGCACCTATCTCTACTTTTCCAAGTGTTTGGATTGCTTGAACTAAGAAAGCAGTGATTAAACCAATCACAACTGCGCCAATAAGCATTGCCGTTGGATCTCTTGAGCCAGTGATAAGAAACGCTATCGCAATCCCCGGTAACACCGTATGACTTATTGCGTCCCCCATTAGACTCATTCGGCGTAAGACAAGAATAGAGCCAGGAATGGCACAACTCATCGCGCACAATGCACCGATGACAACAATCCAAGTGTCTATCTCCGTCCAATTCATGGTGTGACCTCGATTGGATGTGGGCTTTGCAAATCTGGTGAAGATTGAAGAAGCTCTTCTAATTGTTTAATCATGTCTTGACCAAGAACATGTTCGATCGCATCAGCATCTCGGTCAACGTGTGAAGGTGCAATGTCTGCATAGTTAATGAGATAAACTTCCCATAAGCGATGGTTGCGGACAATTTGTGATGCGACCTCTAGCCCTTGATGCGTTAGGGACCATTGTTTATTGCCAGAACTCTGAAGGTATCCCATCGCTTTCGCTCTTTGAAAGAGTCTTGATACCGTTGCGTCCTTCCAAGAACGTCGAGGGACGATGTCCTGTACCGAGATAGATTCGTTTTTACCGGGTTCAATTACTTCGTATATTGCACGAAGCACGTGTTGTAACGCAATTCTTCGATTCAATCGAACCCTCTGAA
>CAZVAE010000184.1:2569-3781 GCA_964624985.1 uncultured Isosphaeraceae bacterium
TTCCAAACACAAAACTCACAATAAACCAAAACCCACAGATAAGAACAATGATAGGACCAGTTGGCATTCTAGGAATAAGTGCGCTGACAGTCGCGCCGAGCCAGCCACTCAAGCAACCAATAAGTGCTGCAATAAACAGCATTGAGCCAATGTTCATTGTCCAATATCTTGCTGAAGCTGCAGGAATAATCAGCATCGCAACAGCAAGAACCAATCCAACGGATTGAAGTGCAATGACAGTCACGATTGCGACCATCCCCATCAAGAGAACATCCAAACAGAGTGCGGGTATGCCTAACGATTTGCAGAACTTTTCGTCAAAACACAAAAGTGTAAACTCTTTCTTAAACAGACTAACAAGGATGACGATTCCGACTGCGACAGTTAACATCAAGAATGCATCGCTTGAAACCATGGATGCCGCTTTACCAAAAATAAATCCATCTAATCCTGCGGAACTCCCATTGGGCATTTCTGTTGCAATTTTTAGTAAGCATAAGCCCAATCCAAAGAAGACGCTTAACACGATGCCTATTGCCGCATCATCTTTCAGACGAGTGGTGTGGCGAATTGCTAAAATGAAAAGAACTCCGATACAACCAAATACAAATGCTCCGAGCAACAATCCGAGCATGCTCTTTCCACTTCCTCCAAGACTCACTGCAATCATAAATGCGACTGCAATTCCGGGGAGTGTTGCGTGACTTAAAGCGTCTGCAGTAAGAGCTCGTTTTCGAAGCAAAAGAAATGTTCCAACAACTCCGGACGCAGCTCCAAGCGCCATCACTCCTAAAACAACAACACGTGTGTTGTAATCTTCCAAAAATAAAACACGCAATAGTTGCTCAACAGAGGGTAGGATTATTCTTGAATCTGAGAGAGAATGATTTGCAATCAACTTCGCACCTTGCCCTTAGCAAGGCGATCTGCAGCTTCGGACAACAGCGTTAAACGTCCCCCATACGTCTTACGTAAATTTTCATCCGTGAAAACTGTCTCAATTGGTCCATGTGCGACGACTCGCATGTTGAGAAGAATGACGTGGTCGAAATACTCCGGCACTGTTTGTAAATCGTGATGTACAACAACGACTGTTTTACCAGACGAGCGAAGATCAGCGAGAACTTGAACGATTGCCTTCTCTGTTGCAGCATCTACACTTGCAAATGGCTCATCCATAAAGTAGATCGTTGAATCTTGGGCGAGAGCTCT
>CAZVAE010000185.1:0-2650 GCA_964624985.1 uncultured Isosphaeraceae bacterium
AGGTTCGAATCCTGTCTCGCCCATCGAGTAACACCTACCTGTTTATGCAGGTGGGTGTTTCTCATTGCACTGTCTTGCGTGTCCATCAGCGCCTGCTTTAAGCAAAATTAATATCACAGCAGGTGGAATAAATTTACTTTTAACTGCCGTAATCAGTAGGGTTTCGCCTATTTTATTACGCTGACTCATCCATTTTTCTGTGATACACTTTCCGTATGAGGTTTTGCTTAAACTAAACGAATTATGATTCGGAAACATCTGACAATCTTGTTATTTGTAGTAGCGTTTGTTTTACTAGCCAACTGTGCGTCACAAAAGAGAAGTGGTGGTATCGTTGCAACTGAAACTTCAACAACTGCAAAGAAAGAACAACCTAGCAGATTAATGCGATTCAAAGATAGGCAAGGTAATTGGCATGATAGAGATGAATCTATGACCTATGAGGATCAATGGAAAATCATACATGATAAACAAGACCCAATTGCAGCGCAATCAAGTGACAACATCTTCTCAAGATTCACCGCATTGGCAGGTGCCTGGCGGGCTGATGGTGGAGAGATGGGCACAATCGATATTACATATAGAATCATTGCAAATGGCAGTTCCGTAGTCGAGACAATGTTTTATGGAAATCCTTCTGAGATGATTAGCGTGATTCACCAAGACATTGACCATCTACGACTCACGCATTACTGTGCGGCTGGCAATCAGCCGCACTTAATCGCAACTGACATTGACGAGAACCATGTGACATTCGAAACTGATTATGTTACGAACCAACCAGATCCAAATGGCACTTACATGGGCAAAGCAACATGGACTTTTATCGATGAAGACCACATTCAAACACAATGGTGGAGTTTTACAAACTGCGAACAAGATCCACCACTTGTTTTTGATTTTGAACGTATTCAGTAAGTAAGATAGCTGTACCAATCTGATGGTGTTGTCGTTATGCAGGTAGGTGTTTCTCATTGCACCGCCATCAGTTACAGATTCTTTACGAAAACTCTTTGCAATACGATTCATGCCCAAACCGCTGGGTACTGCTGTGGATTTTGATGCATCGTAAAAGTTAGTTGCTAGTTGAAACGATCTCTAGTTTTAATCCGGATTCTTTTGTTGTCCAACGATGCACCGCGTCCCCCTCGATATGTAATCCCTGTCCCTCGCCCCTCGTATCCCAACGCACATCTGTCCCAATCAGCCGCCTGTCGCCGTCGAGCCAACCGATAGTTCCAGTCACAGTGTGCCCAACAACGATTGCCTTCGCGCCATGTCTTTGGAGAATTGCATTAAGTTGTTCATCCGTTGGCTTTGGGCCGTATTCATTTTCATGTTTCTTAAAATATCCTCTATACCAAAGCGGCCCTTTTTTGTGCCAAATTAGCGACAATCTCAAATCTGTTCTGTCGCCCCATGCCGGTGGGCCAAGTGCAGTCCGAATGCTTGAGTTTATCTCTTTTTTTGTCAGTTTAAGTCCATTGAGTTCAGGACTGTAGCCAGCATGTACAAAGAGATAGGCGCCAATTTGTATAACACTAGGCTGTGATCGTATCCAGTTTCCAAGAACAGTATGTTCCCCCAGCAAATCATGATATGGAATCCCTGCACGTGCCGCAACAAATTTGTATTTTGGATGGGCGTAGCGAATATCTCCAGCAAGAAGCATCGCTTCATGGTTACCGAGAACAAAATGCACATTCCCCCCTTCTTTTCTAGCTTGCTGTTGTAATTTTCGTACAAACCAAAGTAGCTCAGTTACTTGGTTGCCTCTGTCTACAGAGTCCCCATTGAAAAGCACTTGATTTTCACCCCATGACCAGTCGTAGTTGTTATCGATGACATGGTGAAACTGTAAAAACTCTAGAAGATGGTCTAGATTTCCCTCAAGGTCACTTACCACGAGCAGTTGCGAATCTAAACGATGTGTCTCCAGCGCTAGAACCTCGCTGGATGTCATCAGAATTTCGGGTACAGCAGGAATTTTTGTTAGTATCTGCTGTGACCCAGCCCCGCTCGAGAGTTTAGTCCTCACTATCTTTCCATTTTCCATTGTAATACAGAAGCGATCACCTTCATTAGTATTAAGAATATATGGACCATCATGCCCATCTTTCGCAGATAGCAAAAGCGGCGTTATCGATGTTGCTATTTGTTCATCGATGTATGTAACAATGGCGAGGTTTCCGGGAAGAGGGGTGTTACTCAAATCGATTACTGTTTCGTTGTTCGTGTGAAAGTGGATATCACCAATGTGCCACGGTTGAGAATCGTCAGTTGGCACTGCACGAATCTCCTCAACAATTTCCACGGACTTCTGGAAAACTGAGAACGCATTGCTACAGAGCAGAGAGATTACCGCACTGTAAATGTAGATGGACTGCAACATAGAGAAGAGGATACCAGTGCGTTGTTGCACGTGCATCAACCAATAAATCTTTTTACAAGAGAGTTATTCGCATGGACCCCATGCTCCAATACAGAGTATTTACAAAACTATGGATTCATATGGCTGGGCGATTTTAAAACCTGCACTGTCTAAACTATTCTGAATTGTAATGTCATGTAACGCTGGATTAGAATGATTTAAATGAATGAAACGGATGTCAGTGGTATGACTTTTTAAATAAGGTTGAAGATTTTTAAC
>CAZVAE010000185.1:2660-3764 GCA_964624985.1 uncultured Isosphaeraceae bacterium
TCTGTGCCGCTAGTATCAAGAACTATTTCATCATTTTTAACTGAATCTTTCATTAGCGGATGAGGTATATCATTTATATCTCGATTCGGCAATTCTGAATCGTCAAAAAAAGTTCCATCAATGTAAGCCACGTCAGCATGTTCTAATAGAGCTTCGAGGCCCTCGTTTGAATCGATATCTGGCGCAAAAAGTACAGTTTGATTTTCGCCAGTAATTTTGAATGCAAGTGTGTCGGTGAAATCATCACGATGTTCTACAAGAAACGGCTCTACCTTTAGATCATCAATAGGCTCAAAAGGTATATTTGGCTTGATGATATGCAGTTCAATATTCTTATCTTTGACAAGTTGTGACCATGGCAAGTTACCCTCAATTAAGCTTGCCATTCGTTCTGTTACATATGTCGGAATTGATTGTGTGCAGCCGACTTCTTTCCCAAGCTGTAATAGACCCGCGTAATGTCCAATGTGTCCATGCGTAATGAGCAGGGCATCAAATGGTGGTTTACCTTTCCGTTTTGTGAGGTCATCAAATATTGAAACTTGATACGCAATTGATGGCGTTGCTTCGATAAGTACTCGTTTATGATTCGCTGCATCGAAAATTCCAAGGCATGTAGGATGTTCAATGCCGTTCTTGCAACAATCGCGAGCGCAACCAAAGTGCGGTACACCTCCATCTTGGACTCGCCCAAGTACAGTACACGAAAATCTGGTTGATTCTTGTTGGGTCATTAAGAACGTACTTTACCCAAAATGGTGTATCTGTCGTCAGGTTTCACGGCTTTAGGTTTAAAGGGGGTATCAAATCTGTTTAATCATATATCCTATTAGTAGATGAATAATTTTGATCGTGGACCTTTGGCATATGAGGCAATTGATGAAGATTATGCTCGAGAGCAAGATGATTCCCAGCGTGATCGCTTCAGGGGGTTGTTTTATATAGGGGAATGTGTAGTTTTCTAGATTGATGCATAATGCACAGTGAAGGAGCATCACAATGCAACTTAAAAAAGTAACTGCGGTTATACAAATTGCTATAGGAGCGGGATTGCTTGTATTTGGGATTTTTCTTTGGCTATTGCATCCCATTATCATTGGTCTT
>CAZVAE010000186.1:0-3754 GCA_964624985.1 uncultured Isosphaeraceae bacterium
GTTAACGTCCCGGTCCATGTAGTTTTTCCTGTAAGTGCATCAACTCCACCTCCGAACTGAACAGTTGCGTCATGCTTGACGATGTAAAGCGCCGATTGCGTGCTGCCATACATTTCAAGGCGAACCAAGGGTTGATTTGCCTTGACACAACCCATGAGGAAGATTGCGATACTTAATAAGAATTTCAAGGAACGTCCCCTTCCATGTACAGTTCGTATGGATTACCCCCTAAATCGTAACGAATTGGCTCTTGGTATACCTCTCTATTTGGTTTGTCGGTCGCCCAAGCATACCCTGCAAGTAATCGTATAAGACTTTTGAAAGCGGGATCTGCTTGTTGATCCTCTGCAATGTAACGCACAAAATTCCAATATTTTCCGTGTGCATTTACGGCAATCATGTACACCGAACCATCTTCAGGCTTCGGTAAGATTTGAAAGTTCACTGTTTCATTAGCGAGCTTTGGGGTTGACATCCCCATCTGGTCTAACCTATTCCAAACAGTTGATACTTGCTCTCGGGACAAAAGACGTGTTCGGTCAGGTAGCGTATTTGGCCCCCAACCCTCTTCATCGCCATGATGCAGAGCTCCATTTGGAAAGATTACAAATCTGGAAGACCGCATATGTGCTAATGCATGAGGTTCGGTGGTGACAACAGTGATATCAAGTGAAAAATCATTAGGAGCATTTAAAAATGGGTCTGTCACTTGGGGTGGTGCTGAGCATGCTGGAAAAAAGGTAAGTGAAAAAAGCACAAGAACTATTTGGGTAAATCGGCTTCGCATTCGTGCAGAATAGCTATTCTGCGCGTATGTTGGTAACTGCAAACTGGATCAATGACTATTTGAAGAAGAATGTTTCCGCAGATGAGCAGGCGGAACTGCTTACTGCTGCAGGATTTCCCCTCGAAGGCAGGGATGATTTGCCTGATGGGGACATCAGGCAAGACTTTGAAATGACCTCGAATCGGGGTGATTGCACGTGCCATATCGGACTGGCAAGAGAAATAGCGGCTCGAAGTGGGAATACCCTTGTTATTCCCGAATGCGAGGTTATGGAATCGGGGCCATCTATTGAAGAATCGATTTCTGTTTCAAACCTAGAACCTGAACTCTGCCCTTTGTACACCGCAAAAGTAATCCTTGGTGCTCACGTTGAACAATCACCAAAGTGGCTGAGAACCAAAATCGAAAACCGAGGTGACGTCCCTCGAAATGCAATTGTCGATGCCACCAACTTCGTGCTTTTTGAACAAGGGCAACCAACCCACGTGTTTGACCTCGACAAACTCGCTGGCAATCAAATTATTGTCAGAAGAGCAAAAGACGGAGAAACTTTTTTACCGTTAGGGGAAGATGCGGTTGAACTGAAGTTGACGAGTGATGATTTAGTTATCGCCGATGCTGAAAAACCAGTCGCACTTGCGGGAGTCAAGGGTGGTGCTCATGCATCTGTCACTGATGAAACCACAAATTTACTCATTGAAACCGCAACGTTTAATCCTGTAATCGTTCGCGAAATGAGTCGACGACATAAAATTACAAGTGACTCTAGTTTCCGTTTCGAACGGGGTGTCCACCCAATGCAAATTGCTGAAAGTGCGAACCGACTTGCTTCGATATTGCTAGACGTTGGAGGAGGCGTTCTTTGCAAGGGCGCGTTAAGTGAAGGGAAAGATCTACCCTCACCTATCGCTGTTTCAATGCGTACGGATTATTGTAATGAACGACTTGGTTCTGCTTTAAGCAGTGAACAAATGGCGCCTTACCTTAATGCAGTGGGCTTTGAAAACGAAACTGCAAATGGAGTTATCGAGAGCAAAGTTCCATACTATCGTGGTGATATCTACCGCGAGATTGATCTTGTAGAAGAGGTTGGTCGAATACATGGATATGAACATATTTGCATTGAAGATTCAATCCATGTGCAAGTGCCGACGTCGGGAGGTGAATCTGAAGCAAGACAAACAATTTTAAATGCGCTTGCTGGCATGGGATTTGTCGAGTGTGTCACTCACTCTCTTATTTCAGAACAAGCTGCACTTTGTTTTTTGACCGCCGAACAATCTGCGCTAACTCTTGATGATGATCGGGAGTCGGCAGAACCTGCCCTCCGCCCTTCTATCATTCCCAGTTTGCTCACCGTTCGAAAACACAATGAAGATAATGGTGTAAAAAGCGTTCGGCTTGCTGAACTCGGTTCAATCTTTGTACTTGAAAATGGAACGCACACCGAACAAACTGAACTCGGTCTTCTCGTTGATTGTTGCGTTGATGGTGGAATCGAAGAGTTACGAGGCGTTGCGGATCGGATTTGTGCGTTGCTCACGACGAAGAACCATCTCAGTGTCTCCCCTGCGAACGATATTCCATGGCTTGACGCATGTGGTATTCTTTCAATTGAAGGACGAGAAGTTGGATACATTGGACGTCTTGAAGAACGAGTACAACACCTATGGGGACTCGAGGGGGCGTTTTATGTTGTTCAACTAAGACTTGGGGTGTTATTCGAAGAGTATCCCCCTGAGCAACAGGCACATCCCCTTCCATCGCAACCTGCAATTGAGCGAGACTTGTCACTCATCGTTCAGGAAGATGTGCTGTGGTTGGATATTGTTGGTGCGATTGAACCGCTCCAACTCGACCATCTTGAAAAGATTGAATACATCACGACATATCGTGGAACAAACATCGATGAAGGGAAAAAATCGCTCACTCTTCGACTACGCTTTAGAGATGCAACCCGCACTCTTACCCATGATGAAGTCAATGCTCCTGTTGCGGCTGCCGTTGAATCGTTGGCTTCAAACTGTGGTGCTGAAATACGTTCATGATGACTTTACAAACGCAATCCTTACACCAAGTTTTAGATAACTTAGCTGCAAAGCAGCCCACGCCGGGTGGTGGTGCTGTTGCAGGGATACTCGCTGGCCTAGCCACTGCCCTTGGGAACATGGTTCTTGCATATTCAAAAGGCAAGCAATCACTCGAAGGGTTTCATGATGTACATGATGATTGCATTGCCTTTTTAAATGCTGCAAAAGATGAGGCAATGGCGCTGGGAGATGCTGATGCTTCAGCATACGAAAAAGTAAGTAGACTTTGGAAATTGTCGAAGGATGATCCGAAGCGAATAGAACATTGGGACTCTTCTTTGTGTGATGCCACAAAAATTCCAATTCAAACGTTGGAATTGAATCAAAGGATTCTCATCACGTTGAACACTCTGCTCGGGAAAACAAATTCAATGCTTTCTAGTGATCTTGCAATTGCTGCCATTCTTGCAGAGGCCTCTGCTCGAGCAGCATGGTGGAACGTTGGTGTAAACACAATGCAAATGGAGTGTGAGACCCAAAAGAACACGTTCAACGCACAGGCGAATCAACTTCTCGAAACTTGCAAGGAACTTTCAAAGTCCATTGAAGAAACTTGCAGGGTATAATCTCCCGATGGAGATTTTGACAAGGGAAAAAGCAGATATTTTAGATGTTGCGGTCTTGCAAGATGTCGTTGACGGAAACTTGCGAATCTCCCCCGAACAAGCAGCAACCCTTTACCATGAGATGCCGCTTCCAGAACTTGGAAGGTGGGCTGATGCCCGATGTCGTGCGCTACATGGTGACCACCTCCGAACGTATATTGTCGATCGAAACATTAATTACACGAATGTTTGTACTGCTAAATGCACATTTTGCGCATTTAGAAGAGATGGTGTCGAGCATGATGCATACACACTTGAATACGATGCACTGT
>CAZVAE010000187.1:0-3738 GCA_964624985.1 uncultured Isosphaeraceae bacterium
TGACAAAGCGGTAGAAGAGGGGCCAGACGAACATGTACAGAGCCAAACCAAATGGAAAGAGCACCAATAATCGTGAGCGAAAAGGCTTCGGGCGTATATGCAATTTACGAAGAAGCCAATAACAACCATCTTGCAGTAACACAATATGGCACCCCCATCCACAGAACCATCGTCCAAAGAGCAGTGTGGATAGAAGGGTTAGAGCAAAGAAAATTGCGCCCGCATTGAGAATTCCATTTTTTACGAATTCCATACCCTCTGAGGGTTCAATCGGAGTAATCGTGTTCCCGCCAAACCATCCGTAGTGTTTTCCAAGCAACCACAGTACAAGGTGAAGAATGATGAGGAATTGCACTGTAAACAAAACCCCCCACCTCAGCCGATTGTGTTTCCGTCTGTTGACAACAGGGAGCGAGATGTCATCTGTTTTGTGGTTTGACACTGCATTACTGTAACGGTTAATCTTGCCCACAATGAATAAATTTTATTGTAAAGGAACCCCTTACTCCCTCAAGTAGTCGTTAACCAACTTTCAGGTCAACTGGAAATCGACTTTCGATCACTGCACGAATTTTGCCTAGGGCTCGCAATTGCACTTGCCTAACTCGTTCTTTTGAGATGCCGAGCACTTTTCCTGCCTTTTCTAGTGTTAGTTTCGGTGGATTCTGGCCTGAGAACAACCCGAATCGATAACGAAGGACGTCTTTCTCAACTGCTGTAAGCTGAGCTTCTTCACTTCGAACGACATCGCGTATTTCTCTTATATGTTCAGGTGAAACGACATTTTCGAGATTCTGACAGTGAATTGGCTCCCTTCCAGGGTCAAACTCGAATGGCACATTGTCTCTATGTTTTAGTTGCTTCTTGCCAAAACGGTTAAATGCAGTTGTAAGGGCTCGGCACGCATACGTAGAAAATTTGTATCCAAGTTCACAGTTAAAACGATCTACTGCACGAACTAGCGCAACGTTCCCTTCGGCAACTAAATCTGCGTACTCGCCACTAGCCCAACTTCGCTTTGCCATTGCTAACACTAACGCAAGGTTTCGCTCAACAATATGGTCACGACGGTCAATTGAAACATCGTACCACCGAATAAGTTCATCAAGTTCTTTGTCTTTTGACGTTGATGAACAACTTATCTTGTCTTGGAGTTGTCGTACTTTTAGTCTTGCAAAGTTGTACTGCCTGAATAAGACACCCTCTTCTAATCGGGTTAGCAATGTCGCTACGCTCCGTTTTGGGGGAGTCGCTCGATCAATTGCGGGGCTGTACCAAGAAACTGGAAGCCGAGGTACTGAATCCGGAATTTCAAAAACAAGTCGTTCAGCATTTCTCTTTTTAAAACAAGGAGACTCGATCACGATGACTGGTTCACACAAAGCTTGTTCGATTTTGTCTCGTTCAACTTTTGATCGTCTTTTTTTGCGCGTTGAATTGCGACCGCGAGCGGTTTTCTTTTGATGCCCATTGCATTTTGGCATGAGTTAAGTTGTAGCCCCTTTGGTTAAAGAAATGCACGTGCAACAAACGCACGTCAATACCATCTACGCACCTCAAAGAAAAGTGTGTGGCAAATTTCAGCTTTTTTTTAAGGAAAAGTTGAAAAGAATCTGTTATCGGACGAAATCTGTCGTTTTTTATCCAAAAACGCCTATTCTGGTTCATCCCCTGAAAGGTCATAAATCCAACCTTCGTTCGCGCGGTCCCAAGAAAGCAGTTCGTCAGTTTCGAAAAAGATACCCAATTCTCTCGTCGCTGCTTCTGGGCTGTCAGACCCATGGATGAGATTGAAACTATTTGAAACCCCAAAATCCCCACGAATTGTGCCTGCTGCCGCCTGTGAGCCAAACGTCGCACCCATCATGGAACGACACATCGCGATGGCGCCAACACCTTCAAGTGCCAACACAAGAACTGGAGAACTCGTCATAAAGTTGACTAATCCTGCGTAAAAGGGTTTTTCTTTGTGATCTGCATAATGTATGGATGCTAACTCAGGCGTAATCTGCATGAATTTTGCACCCGTAACTTTTAGCCCCTTCTCTTCAAATCGTGAGATTATTTTTCCCATTAAGCCACGTTGCACTGCATCTGGCTTCAAAATGATTAATGTTCGTTCCATACCCATTGTTGGTCTTCCTTTGTGTTGAGTGATGTACCGGTAAGATTAACAAGGATACCAAAAATGGGGTTTTTTCGCCCCCATCAACGTGTATCTTCGGTATTCTGCAACTATCGCAGGTACGGACGCCTCGATATACCGCGTATGTTTTACGCCACGGATGGAAAAACGCACTCTTGGACCCACAGGAATTATGCCCAAGACAAAAGTACAAAAAAAGAAAAAATCTAGATCGAATGCAACAGCAGAAACGATGGCGGCGGGTCAACGCGACATTTCTGTAAGTGAATTCTTTGCAAAAAACAGGCACCTCCTTGGATTTGACAATCCAAGAAAAGCCATGCTTACAGCAATTAAGGAAGCAGTCGACAATGCACTTGATGCTTGTGAAGAGGCGGGGATTCTCCCACACATCTATGTCCGTGTATTGCAAGTAAGTGAAACGCGATTCAAACTTACAATTAGAGACAACGGACCAGGAATAGTCCGAGCTCAAATCGAAAATATTTTCGGCAAGCTCTTGTATGGGTCAAAATTTCACCGGCTCAAGATGTCAAGGGGGCAACAGGGCATCGGCATTTCAGCTGCTGGAATGTATGGCTTAATGACGACAGGAAAACCTATTGTCATCATTTCAAAAACAGGCAAGAAAAAACCATCGCACGAAGTCGTTTTGAAAATGGACACATCTAAGAACCGACCGACAGTCATCAGTGATGATGAACATCCAGAGGATGACAAACTTTTTGAAGATGGACAAGGAACGCAAGTTGAGATTGAACTTGAAGGCAAATATCAAAAAGGTCGGCAGTCTATTGATGAATATCTTGAACAGACTGCCATTGCAAACCCACACGCCAAGATTACGTATGTCTCTCCTTCAAATGAAACGATTGAGTATCCTCGCGCTATCAATGAACTCCCTGAAGAGCCAAAAGAGATTAAGCCGCATCCAAAAGGAATTGAACTTGGCACGTTGATTCAGATGCTCGAGCGAACTGAACAACGACAACTTGTGGGTTTTTAACCAAAGATTTCTGCCGAGTTGGAGCGACAAAGGCAAGAGAAATTACAAAAGGCGCGGGGATGACAGGCCAGACATGGATTAAAACTGTTGGCCACGCTGAAGCAGAGCAACTCTATGATTCCATCCAGAAAACAAGGATTATTGCACCAAACACAGATTGCCTTGTTCCAATTGGTTCCAAAGCGCTTCTTGCTGGGTTGTTAAAAGAGGTCAAAGCAGAGTTTTTCGCAGCGTCAACACGGCCACCGAGTGTCTATCGAGGAAATCCATTTCAGATTGAGGTTGCCATCGGATATGGTGGTGGATTAGGTCGAGACGATACTGCAAAAGTGCTTCGATTTGCAAATCGTGTTCCACTTCTATATTCTCAATCAAGTTGCTGTTCGTTCAAGGCGGTTGCAGAAACATCGTGGAAAAATTACGGCTTAACACAACCGAAAAACTCAATTCCTTCAGGGCCTCTTGTCGTCATGGTTCATATGGTCAGCGTTTGGGTTCCATTCACAAGTGAATCCAAAGAGGCAATTGCTGATTACGATGAGATTCGTAAAGAAATGAAACTTGCATTACAAGAGTGCGGGCGAAA
>CAZVAE010000188.1:0-3734 GCA_964624985.1 uncultured Isosphaeraceae bacterium
GGGTGCATACTCCATCGATACAGACCCTATATATGGGGACACTCCCCACACACTTGGGGATGAATTGAGGGCGTTGCATGCAATGGATGCTATCCTCGGGGTGCTCGAGTTGGATGACGAAGTGTGTACAAACGATTTGGATATCGCAACAATTGAATCCTTGATAGAAGCACGCCTTGACGCAAGGTCAAACAAGAATTGGTCCAGAGCAGACGAGTTACGAGATGAGTTGATTGCCATGGGGATCGACATAAAAGATGGCCCAGATGGCACAACGTGGACGAGAGTTGTTCAATGACATGTAGACCACCAACGATTGGGATTGTGGGTGGCATAGGGTCTGGCAAAAGTACAGTTGCAACAGCACTTGACGAACTTGGTTGTGTTATTGCATGTGCAGATGCAAATGTAAAAAAGATTTTAGCAACCAAAGAAATCCAAGAAGAACTTGTTGCATGGTGGGGTAATGCAGTACTCGATGCAGATGGAGAGTTAAACACAAAAGCTATCGCGGATCTTGTGTTTAACAACGAAAAAGAACGTGGAAGACTTGAGCAGTTATTGCATCCACTCGCGCGAAACATGCAAGAAGCAGCATTCGAAAAAGCAGATCAACACACAAAAGCGTGTGTTATTGACGCTCCGTTGTTACTTGAAACATCACTTGCCGAACTGTGTGATTTCATCATTTTCGTTGAAGTTTCGACTGAAATCAGGCAAAATAGAGTGATTGCGAGCCGCGGGTGGACAGCAGAAGAATTGGAGCGTAGAGAATCAACCCAGTTGCCACTTGACATCAAGCGAAAAAGAGCGGATTATATTGTCACGAACGAGGGTGACCTCGACAACGTGAAACACCAAGTCGAGCAAATTCTTGAAGATATAAAAACGCGGCAACGTGCCTAGGCACCTAGAGTTTGCCACTCACTCCCCACTTACATACATGGAAATGTTGACTCAATACGTTGAGTACACCTAAAGCACTGGTTACGTGCGACACAAACCCATCTCTTTATGGGGTTCAGGAGAATTAAAGAAACATGGCTAAGAAACGAAGACGAAGAAAAAAAACTGGTGGCGGGGGCGGTCTCGCGACAATGTCCTTAAAACCAGGCGAAGTCCCAAGTGATGAGGAGCTTGAAGCTGAAGCAGCATCACTCGACGTCAAGTTGACAGAAGCAGCTCAGAAGAAATACGACAAGGCAAAGAAAGAAGGGTTTGACCTCGCCGCACTGCAGCATATGCCAAGTAAAGAATTGGGAGAAGTTGCAAAGAAAGAGAAGGTTGAGAATTGGGCTGAGATGCCTCGGCAAAAATTAGTCTTTGAGATTTTAAAAGCACAAGCGAATCGACAAGGATTAATGATTGGCGAAGGTACGTTAGAAATTATGTCTGACGGCTACGGTTTTTTACGTAGTCCCGAATATTCGTACATGGCTTCTCCTGATGATGTGTATGTCAGCCCATCTCAAATCCGCAGATTTAGTCTGCGAAAGGGTCAAGTTATTCGCGGCTTAATCCGCCCGCCAAAAGAAACAGAAACATACTTTGCAATGTTGAGAGTTGAAGCAATAAATGGACACGACCCTAAAGACGTCCACGATATTGGCACATTTGAGAACCTAGTTCCCCTGCACCCAGATTCAAGAGTACATCTAGAGACAGATAAAGATATTATAGAAACAAGAGTCATCGACCTTGTTGCACCAATGGGTTTCGGACAGCGAGCATTAATCGTTGCACCACCTAGAACAGGCAAGACTGTACTTTTACAACGTTTAACAAATGCAATAGCAGCAAATCACCCCGAGGTCCATGTCATCGTACTCCTTGTTGACGAACGACCAGAAGAAGTTACCGACTTTAAACGAAGTACGCCAGAATCTGTAGAAGTTGTTGCAAGTACGTTTGACGAAGAAGCAACAAGGCATATTCAGGTTGCTGAAATGGTGATGGAGAAAGCCAGAAGAATGGTTGAGTTTGGTGATGATGTTGTCATCTTGATGGACTCAATTACACGGCTTGCACGTGGCTACAACAACGGGATGCCATCAACCGGAAAAATCGGAACAGGTGGCGTTGACTCGAAGGCGCTCATTCGACCTAAAAAATTCTTCGGCTCAGCACGGAACATTGAAGATGGTGGGTCACTGACAATCATCGGTACCGCACTTGTAGATACTGGTTCGAAAGCAGACGAAGTGATTTTCGAAGAGTTCAAAGGAACTGGCAACTCAGAGTTGCATCTCACACGGAAGTTAGTTGAAAAACGAATTTGGCCAGCGATTGATATCGCCGCATCTGGAACAAGACGCGAAGAACTCCTGTTAGATCCAAAAGAACACGAACTTGTTGGTCGGTTACGCAAAGTAGTAAGCGACATGAGCCCTGTTGAGGCAATGGAGATGTTACGGACACGAATGGTTAAAACGAATTCAAATGCTGAATTCTTAATGACGATGAATTTAGGATAGTTTGAAAAAAGACAGAACGCCCCATTGTGCGTACAGTACAAGTATGAATCAGATTCCAACCACAACAAAACGACCACTAAAGCGTGCCTTTACAATCGTAGAAATACTTGTTGTTGTCTCGATAATTGCAATGCTTGCTGGCTTTTTGATTATTGCTATTGGTGGCGGTCATTCTGCTGCAAATTCAGCGAAAGTGAAAGTGAAGTTAAAAGACATCAATTCTTGGATGCAAATTTGGTCGGGAGAACATAACAACCAAATTTTGCCAAGTCAGTTTGATTATGAATTGGAAGCTGAGAGAGGTTCCACCATTCCTTACCGTGCTGACGAACACGCTGAAGATGACAACCTGCATGACAGTATTACACGCGGTCAATACGAAGGCACGTGGGCTGACATATTGTGGACAGATAACTCACTCCACTTACCGTATGGTCTCGATCAACGGGAAGAGGGCGAGGATCATTTACTTTGGGGTTCTGACTCGCCTGACAGCAATATTTATGAAGTAGATGATTCGTTTGACCATCCATTTCGCTCTACGTTTGAAAATAGTCGTGGTGCAGAAAAAGGATTACCTGGTTACTTCGCTGCCAACGACTTTTTTGATGCGAGGAGTGAAGTTGATTCACAGATTGATGGTGACGGTGATGGAGATACAGATTCAACAATTGATCGGTATTACACGTATGCCATGATGCACGCCCCCGCACGCTCCATCTACTTAGTTGATTCTGTTGCAGGTGAAACTATTTTGCCTGACAAAGATTCATGGGATGCCAGAATCAATACGGGTGGGCAACCTCAAACAGCGGACATGGAACCGCTTGGAGATATCGATTTTCGATACGGCGAAGAGTGCATGTTCTTGCTTCTTGATGGTTCGGTTAAGAGTGTGACACCGTGGACAGAACGTGGACCTGATTCCGCAACTGAAACAGGGGCTCTTACACTTTTAGGTCGCGGCTATCGAGTCCATGATTTGACACTCCGAAAACCAACTGAATAGCCCTTGTTTGACTCATTATGGGGCTTGTTGACCGTTGAAATATAGAGAATCGGGGTTTAGGGGTTGCGATTTTTCCCAATTTCGCTACACTTTCCCTTCCGTCCTAATCTAGGACGGTTTTTAAATCGTGGGGATTGGCAAGTCAGGACGACTTCCCTCTAGACCATGGATGGTTGGTTGCATGACGGATCCCATTTTGCCACCGTAGCTCAGTGGTAGAGCGCATCCTTGGTAAGGATGAGGTCACGGGT
>CAZVAE010000189.1:0-3697 GCA_964624985.1 uncultured Isosphaeraceae bacterium
AAATCTGAGTGGCTCTTAACTTTGGGACACTCATCGCCGTTAACACAACAAGTCAAGAGATTGAGATTATCCACGCGAGTGTAATTGGTGATCGGCAGAGTCGACCTATTGCGCTAATGGAGAGCATGCAAGTAGAACGGATTGCTTTTCGTTGTTTTCGAGACATAGTGTAGTACTACATCGTCAAGGATGCCCTTATGGCTTGACCCTACTGTCTGATGCTTCTAGGACAAGAGTTGTGCAAAGTTCATACATATTCATCCCAATGTGTTCTGCGGCCATTGGAAGAAGTGAGTGATTTGTGAAACCGGGCATCGTGTTCAACTCCAGAAACCAAGCGCCTTGATCATTGAGTATGAAATCAACACGGGCAAGCGACCGTACTTGGAGTTCGTGATACAAATCAAGAGCCCACGCTGAACACGTATTCTCCGGAAGGTTCGGATCAAGAATGTACGTTGTATCTTCCCGAATATATTTTGCTTCGAAATCGTAACCGCCGATGTCTGTTGGTGGAATGATCTCGATTATGGGTAACGCTCTACCCGAAACGATTCCGACGGTTACCTCAGCACCTTGCACAAAAGATTCTGCGAGCAACTCATCGCGTTGATCGAGTAATCTCTCGATATGTATATCAGCTTCTCTTTGGGTTTGGCATATCTGTACATCAACACTGGAGCCATCATTTATTGGTTTTAAAACAAATGGAATCGGAATCGTTTCATTAGATTCACGATTGATGATGCACCATTCTGGCGTCTGAATACCGAGTTTCCTTGCTATCTCTTTTGTCTGGACTTTATCCATCGCAGTTGCCGCAGTTTCGGAACTTGAACCGACGAACAATTTGCCACTCTTTTCTAAAAGTTTTTGTAATGGCCCACCTTCTCCGAAAGGTCCATGTAGCACAGGAAAAATGATATCTGAACGAATAGAGTCAATATCCTCCAGTGTTGGTGTGTCTATGACTAAAGATTGCACATCAAAACGGTCGTTTTTTTGTAATGCTTCAGTGACTGCTTTTCCAGAGGCAATTGAAACCTCTCGTTCCGCATCTGGCCCACCCATGAGTACTGTTACGTTTAATCTAGACATCATTCATTTCTGCGTCTTTTGACCAAACGACAACTTCACGCTCTAATGTAATACCCGTTACATCGAACACTCTTTTTTGAACCTCCACCATGAGTTTGAGGACATCTTTTGCAGTACATGCAGGGTTTGTCGTGATAAAGTTCGCATGTTGCTCGCTTACTTTTGCGCCACCAACGGCAAGTCCCTTTAATCCGGTCTCATCGATGAGTAGTCCAGCAGAGATGTACTGGCCATCTTCGTCACAATAATTTTTAAATGCACAACCGGCGGAAGTTTCAGCGAGTGGTTGCCTCTTTTTTTTCCAAGCAAAAATATCTTTAATCTCATCTCTTACGTTGTTCGGTCGATCTGGGGTGAGTTGAAACGTCGCAGAAAGAATAATTGGTTCGAGAATTTTACATGTCCGGTATCCGAATACGACATCCTTTTTCTCGTAACAGCGCACTTCTCCTGAGTCTGACATCGTCAATATTGAAATGAGAGAATCAGAAACTGCGCCATACTTTCCGCCGGCATTCATCCGTATCGCTCCTCCTATAGAAGCTGGGATTCCTGCTAACGGCTGTAATCCAGATAAACCCTCTCTTGCAGATTCCATCAAAATTTTACTTAAGTCGGCACCACCCATGCACTCCACATGATGAATGTCTGATGGATTATTGAGAGTATGTGCATGAAAGCAGGGGTGATCTAACTTTAGGACGATACCTTCAACTCCGTCGTCATCGACAAGGAGATTTGCCCCTTTTCCTAAAATCCTAACTTGAATGTTTTCATTCATACATCGTTGCATTAACAGTGAGAGGGCTTCAACGGAGTTTGGTTTTACGAGCGAATCGGCGCTCCCACCGACTGCATAATATGTCAGTGTGCCAATATTAGCTGTGGGAAACACTTCAGCGTCTATGTCTGTAAACAAGTTAGATTCAGATGTTGTACTCATCGTTCTGAAGGTAATTCAATCTGTTGAACTAAGTCATGGGCAATTGATGTTACCGGTCCCGCACCCATGATGACTATGACATCTCCATCCCTTGCACTATTTCTCAAATGAGTCACAATCTCATCAAAATCATCAATGTGTTTTGCAGAAACACCTTGCTCAATCAACTTTTCGACGAGATCTTGAGCTGAAACTTGGTGTTGTTCAACTTCTGAATCTCGTACAAAATAGATGTGTGGAACTATGACCTCATCTGCGCTTGAAAAACTCAGCGCAAACTGATCTAACAGGAATCTTGTCCGACTATGTTGGTGTGGCTGGAAGACGCAGATTAGTCTATTTGGCAATTCAGCAGAGCGGAGCGCTTTTAATGTAATCTCGATCTCTGTCGGATGGTGCCCATAATCGTCATAAACGACAGCACAGCCTTTCTGTGCACAAGAAATATTGCCTACTTTTTGGAGTCGCCTATCGACACCATCAAAAGACTCCAGAGCCCTAGGTATATCCTCCCAATCAACTCCAATGTTTGCAGCGATGATTGCAGCAGCAGCAGCGTTCAATGCATTATGCGAACCAGGCATTTTGTTTGTCCATTGGATGATCCACATGCCATCTCGCAAGAGGCCGACCCTACAAACGGATGGGTCATAGAAAACCTGATAATCTGATTCAGGATGAAATCCAATGGTTTCAATTCGGCAATTGAGACCTGCAGTGACGATGTTCCTATGAGCTCCTTCATGCGCAATCAGTAGGAAACCATCCTGTTCAGAGCTTGGGATTCTCATTGCAAATCCTCGGAACGATTCGATAATGTCATCAAGAGATTTGTAATAGTCTAAATGATCTTCTTCGATGTTATGGATTAAGCCAATCTTAGGGTGATGGTTATGAAACGATCGGTTAAATTCACAAGATTCGCTGACGAGCACTCCGGGCTTGCCTTTGTGAGGACCCAATGGGATTTCATTACTTCCGATTCTGCTCGAGCCACCTATCTGTTGACAGGTTGCACCAACGATAAAACTTGGATCCATCTCATTCATCAACAATATTGAACTTAACATCGAAACAGTGGTCGATTTTCCATGTGTTCCAGCAATACAAACACCCGTATATTGGGATTGCACAACACCGAGCATGTGAGCATATGACACGAGTGGGATATCGAGTTCTTCAGCCCTTCGTAACTCAATGTGGCTTCTTGGAATTGCAGCAGAGTAGACGACGAGATCTATTCCGTTCGATAGCATTGAGCCGTCTTGTTGCATTGCAACGTCAAACCCATCGTCAATAAGTGCCTCCGTTGTGATTGATGGGATTGCGTCAGTACCCTGTACGTTACAACCTAAATTTCTCAATAACCGTGCCAGCCCACTCATCCCACAGCCTCCGATACCGACTAAATGAACATGTTTACCCAGCATCGACTTCAAAGAGAAAGGGAATGAATCTGGTGACTTCATGTGTAGATTCTATCGCCGAGAGTTGCCTTTGTCCTTTAACAATGGAGATTGATTGATACTGTTCAACCAGATGCTAAGTGAGGTATAATCTACCTCTCTGATGTCAAATATAAGCGCACAAGTTTTAATCGTAGATGATGAACCTGATCACGCTGAGGTAATGGCTGAATCACTGAGAAGATTGGGC
>CAZVAE010000190.1:0-3659 GCA_964624985.1 uncultured Isosphaeraceae bacterium
ACGAACTCTAGAAGCAAGAAAACGTGCAGACGCTTCTGAACGAATGGCTGAAATCGGGAACATGACATCGGGCTTAGCCCACGAGATTAAAAATCCGCTATCAACAGTTGGTTTAAACGCACAACTGCTCGCAGAGGATGTCGAACACCTTGATGCTCCAGAAGACGAGAAGGGCAGAATTACGAAACGACTTGGTGCACTTTCGAGAGAAGTCGAACGATTGCGAGGAATTCTAGATGACTTTTTGCAGTTTGCTGGACGAATGAAGTTGCATAAGGAAGAAGTTGATCTTTGCAAAGTGCTTGGGGAACTTGAAGATTTCTATCATCCACAATGTGACAGTGAACATGTTGTAATGAGGATGCAACTGCCAGACTCACCAGTGATGGCAGAGGTGGACTCATCGTTAATGAAACAAGCGATCCTGAATTTAATGATCAATGCGACACATGCGATGGAAGAGGGCGAGCAAAAAGAATTGATGATTCGCCTTGATGTCGTCGGCACAGAAGCCAACATTCATGTCATTGATACAGGCAAGGGCATAGATTCATCAAGAGTGGATAAAATATTTCACCCATACGTTTCTTCAAAAAGAGGGGGGACCGGTCTTGGATTGCCCACAACAATGCGAATCGCTCAAGACCACGGCGGTCACATCAGTGTAAACTCGAGTGTTGGTCAGGGCAGCGATTTTGTACTCTCGGTACCATTGTGCTCTGGATGAGAGTTCTTTTAGTCTACAACCCTATTTCAGGACGAGGCACATCATGCAAACTAGCAGGTGAGTACGCGGAACTGTTTTTAAAACTCCCATGTGATGTGCAACTCATTCAAACAGAACCCACATCTCCCGAACAATGGTTACGACCGACTCTAGAGTTCAATCCAGATTCGGTCATTGTTATTGGTGGAGATGGGACACTGCGACAAGTCGCAAGTGTACTAACGAATACGAAGATTCCACTTTTTCATATTGCTTGTGGAACTGAAAATCTGTTTGCAAAATCAATGGGAATGATGATATCACCGGAATCCGTCATCGCAACAATCAAACAAGGTAAAACAAAAACGATCGACACGGCACACGTCAATGGTGCATTCATGATATTGATGGCTTCAGTAGGATTCGATGCAAATGTTGTGGCGGATCTTGCCAAACATCGAGGCAGTTCCATCACCCATCTTTCCTATGTAGCGCCAATTCTTCGACAACTCCTCAATTGGAAACCGCCAACTGTGTCTGTCACGGTCGATAATAAAGAAATCGTGAAACATCAAATGGGGTGGGCAATCGTCGCGAATAGTAAAGCCTATGCAAGAGGATTGAACCCAGCAAGAAACGCCGACATTGCTGATGGGAAGTTAGATGTGATGTTCCTTCCACTGAAGGGTCGGCTCAGTTTGTGGAAGTGGATTCGTTACATGAAGCGTGGTATACACCTACACCATCCTGATGTTGTGTATATTCGAGGTGAAGACGTAGAAGTTAAAACTAGTGAACCATCACCATGGCAGATTGATGGTGATCCTTCGGGGATTGAATCTAAGGTGAACGTTGTTTGTAATCCGAATTCTCTATGTATCTTAGAGTAATCCATCACTGTCAATGACAGCCCTTGCAACTGCTGCAATCGATTTTCGAGAACTTCTGGATTGCTTCTGCAACATTTTCATGGCATCAGGTTCTGAAATTTCTTTGCGCTTTACAATAATCCACTTCGCTTTTTCGATTAATCGGCGATCGTCAAGGCGTTGTTGCAAATCTACGATTTGGCTTCGTTGTTCAACATGGTCTAAATAACGCTGCCACGCAACGGCGAGACCCGCACTAAGTTGTTCAGCGCTTGCCGGCTTGAGCAAAAAACCAAAGACGCCAGCTGCAGCGCAATTGCGTAAGTATGTGTCGTCAGAATATGCAGTAAGCATGACAACAGGAATATCCAATTCCGGAAAGATGATTTGTGCCGCCTGCATGCCATCCATCACAGGCATTTGAATATCCATGAGGATTATGTCAGGTCGATCTTCTTTGCATTTTTGAATTGCTTCTTCACCATTTTTACAAGGTCCAACTATTTCATAGCCGAGGGACGCTAATGACGCCATGATTCCTTGGGCGACGAGCAATTCATCATCAACGACAAGAATACGAGATGGATCCTCTGGCAAACCTAGCGCTTCAATGTTACTACGATGATTGTGTTCTTCTGGAGTCATTCTTGGACCGTCCTTTCGTTCTTGCAGTGGTTGACGCATCCATGGTCAATACACAGTGGCTGAACTTCTACAGTGTACATCAATATATGCATTGAACAAATTGTTCTAATCCAAAAAATCACCCTCTTTGAGGCGCGCTGGGACGTATTCTTCGGTAACGTAGGAAATATCTTTTGTGATTAACGATTCCACTTCCATTTTGAAGCCGTTGCCAAGCATCGTTTTGATTTCACGCTGCCATTCGCGCTTTCCTTCGAACCATGGGTATGCAGCGATTTGTTTTGCACGAGTGATGTCGCGATCATTTAAATCAATTTTGACATCATTTGACAAATCTAATCGTTCATAATCTTTGGAACGAATGCCCATGAATTTTGCATCAGGAATAGCCATTCGTTCTGATTCAAAGGCAAGATTGATAGAGCCCTGTTTAATGACGCTATAAATATAATGCCCCCACGGATCGCAATCGAGCAAGCAGTACACAGGAAGTTTGAGTTCTTTGTGCATTCTGTGCAGCATGCGCCTGACGCCACGCGGTGGTTGTCCTGACCCCTCAGTCAAAATCCAATTGTGTTTTTCCCACAATCTGTCTTCGTTAAAACGACTCCACACAGTATCTTTCTCAACATGCAAGATAAAATCAGCATTGCACTCTTTGAACTGCATGACGTTTGGTTCGCAAATACTCGGAATTGCGTAGCCACCGGTCCCCATCTTTCTGCAATTGATTTCATCACCACTATCAACTATCGTGATATTCCCAACCATTGTGCCTCGTTTTTTTGCAAAGACATGCAGTTCTTCTCGAAGGCCATCAAGCGAAACTTCTAGATCTTCTAATATTCCATCAGATTCACCCTGATCGTTAAACGTCTTCTCTTTAGTACCAGGAATTGTATGCAGCCCCATGTAATACATTCCCCGTAAGCTGAGTGTTTTTTCAGCGTCAATAAGTTCACGGCACCCTTTTGCAAGCAGTAGAGATTGCATAAACTTTCGAGATTGACCCAGGTTAAACAAACTCCGCGTCTGTGTGTTCGAACCCATTTCAAGGATACGTTTTTTCTTGTTGTACTTCATGTTCGAAACGGAGCGGGTGGGGATCTCAAAAGTGGGTTCTTTTTGTCCCAAACTCTTCTTCACAATTGTGGCAGTGAGATCCTCAATTTTCTTTTTCGTTAGTGCATCACGTTTCTTGTCAATAGCGCGACTCTTAGATTTTGTAGTCGTGCTTTTTTTTGAAATCTTTTTCTTTGTTGTTTTTTTCTTCGCCATTATTTTTTACCCCGTTTTTTCTTTGTCTTCTTCTTTGTTTTTTTCTTTGGAGAATTGCCAAAAAGCGTGTCTTCTTGTTTTGGAATATCTTGTAACTCATCAACGATAATCACATCGTCATCATTGCCAAGTCGACCTCCATCATCTAGCACGTTTCCTTC
>CAZVAE010000191.1:0-3617 GCA_964624985.1 uncultured Isosphaeraceae bacterium
TGCTCTTCTTGCACTCTGCTTGGACTGTGTTGTTTTACCCCTCCCCTTGGAAGCAAGATTCCCAAAACATCTGCGTCAAGACAAGCTTTCGCGTTCTCGAAAGGATGCTGGGAATGTTCATTTACCACCTTTGGATCACCCTTAACAGCAACCCAATTTATTGTTTTCACCTTCAGATTGGTGTCATCCCAAAAGTATTGAAAACCGCAATCACTTTTTTTCGTTTCTCGAATAGTCATTGTGTCATTATCAACAGTGCTTTTTGTCACAACTCCATGCACCAACGTGTTCATCCCTGTTGCTATCGTTGTTGCAAGTGCAGCAGCTCTAAGCGGAGGAGAGGCAACTGGAATGTGAATTGCGGGTCTACCTGCAAGCAAGTCGGGAGCGCCTACAATTAGTGGACCATCGCTCACAATGATGACAACTTTAGGATTGTGTTCAGCATCCATGTAGATTGACCTTAATCGACATATCTGACCGTAAGTGTTTCGTTCATCCTAGGATTTTCGATAGTTCTACGTTGACCGTCAGGCCATTGGACATGAACCTTACGTACCGTACTTGCCCCTAAACCGAAATGCACTCGTGGGTCATGTGCGGAGGCATATCCGCTCGTTGTGATCACTTGCCCGTGCTGAGTAGAACCGTCATTCAATTCGATGGCTATCTGGGCACCAATAGCATCACTTCCATGTTGATTTAAAGCTTGAATTGAAATCCAATTCCCTCTGTCCTTCACAACATTTCTCAGAATATTCAGCGGTGCATTGCTATTGACAATTATTAAATCGACGCCCCCATCTCCATCGATATCACCAGCAGCAACTCCATGAGAACTACGTATCAGCGAATCATTCGTCCCACCTTTTGGTGTAACCAATTGAAATCGGCCTTGTCCTACTTGTTCGAACAACAAGTTTGGTTCTGCAAGTGGATCAGCAATCGAATGCGGTTGTGCTCCAGAAGCAACTCCACCTGTAGTCTCATACAAATCGAGTAACGAATCATTGTTAAAATCTGCAAACACAATACCCCAACGAGTGTATGCTCGAGTTTCTGCAGACAAACCAGAACGGCGCGTCATATCTTGGAAAAAGTCACCTTCGTTTCGATAAAACGAGTCTGATTCACCCATTATGTTTGTTACGTAGACATCAAAATCACCATCCTGATCGAAATCGACTGGAGTCGCTCCCATTCCTGCCTTTGGAACACCAGTATCATCCACTGCGATGTTGCGATGTAGTGACTCTTCATTAAATGTTCCATCACCTTGGTTAACCCAAAGTCTATCGGGCATCGCATCATTTGCGATAAAAATATCAGGCAGAGAATCCCCTGATACATCAGTAATGAATACACCAAGACCTGTACCGACTGTTTCCGCTAGCCCTGTTTGTTTTGTGACATCTGTGAACGTACCATCACCGTTATTGAAAAAGAGTGTGTCATTTAATGCTGCGTCATAAATCGTTGGATTGCAATATGTTCTTCTTGACATAGCGTCTAAACAAACTCGATCTGTAATTCGATTAAGCTCGAGATAACGAGTCACGATCAAATCTAAATCTCCATCTCCATCTAGATCGCCAAAAGATGAACACGCTGAAAAACCATCGTCTTCTACGCCCGCAATAGACGTCACATCAGTGAATGTTCCGTCACCGTTATTCCGAAGGAGTGCATTAACTCCCACATTCGTCACATACAAATCTGCGTCGCCATCATTATCGTAATCACCGGTCGATACGCCAATTCCATATCCTCGGTTGTCAACTCCACTTCCTGCCGTTCGGTCGACGAATGTACCGTGAACATTTTCAAAAAGAACATTCCCAGTGTCGCCGCTCCCTTGCACAATGTACAAGTCTAAATCGCCATCATTATCAAAATCGATCAGAGCAGGCGCGCCACCCGTGACTTCTGCAATGTGAAACTCACCTTTGGCGCCGTTGTCATATGTAAAATCAACCCCCCATTCAGTGGCTACATCTTCGAACCAAGGCTTTGACACTGGTGGAGGTTGTTGAGGAATCTCCTCGCTGTCAGAACAGGATGATAGAAAACATAATATACACAGCCACTGTGTTTTCATTCACTATGCAGTCGTTTCTGAAGTTCAAGAGCAACTTCATCATTGGGATTTTTCGTAAGTAATTTGTGAACAGTAGTTTTTGCTTCATCAATATGTTCGAGTTCTACTTGAGAAAGTGCGAGTAATCTGAGCCCGTCTAGACTAAGCTCTCCCTTTTCAGCAGCGTACGCAAGAGACAATTCAACGTGCTTCCAATTCCGCTCTTTTTCGTGTAATTGCGCAGCCATTTCCCATTCTTCAATAGCATTTAAAGAATCACCTTGACTACTAGCAATGAGTGCTGCAATATCATGTGCATTCGCATTGTTTGAATCAAGTTCAATGGCGTACCCAATGTACTCATGTGCTGTTTCCCATTCTGACTTCGAGATACAAACGCTAGCATATTGTTTCCAGTAATTCGCATTTGGTTCTCCGATTAATCCTTGAAGTAGTTCTTCTGCTTGATTGAGTTGCCCCATCTCTTGCAACGTCATCGAAAGGGCGACCCTGACATTCGTATGTTCGGGATCTGCGATTAATGCTTTCTTTAGAAAAGGCAACGCCTTTGATGGGGTACTCTTTTCATGAAGATGTAATGCATACCGTGAAAGTTCAGATTTTCCCATGATCAAATTTGGAATGTGTTGAAACATCGGATCTGGCCAATCTGCTAACGGCGGACCAGAATTCTCACTCGCTTGTTCTGACTTGTCGAGGATACCTTGGTGTCGATAACACTGGCTTGCAAGTGTGTAAATCCATCGAGGTGCGGTATTGTTGTTCATCGCTTCTTCAAGAATTGGCAGCGCGTCGTCATATCTCCCACTGTCCATCATCGAAAGTGCGAGAATATAACGAGTGCCAATTCGGGTTGAATTCAGCTCAAATGCAATTCTTGCTGATTCTTCAGCACGAGTTGTTTCGCCTCGCTCAAGTTGCCATTCTGCAAGAAGTCTCCAACCCATGTCATAGTCCGGAATCAACTCTAAAGCAACTTGTAAATATTGAATTGCTTCTTCTTGTTTGTTCTCTTTCCAAAGAGCAGTTGCGAGTAGATAGGTTGCCTGTGGCATTTGTGGGTTAATCGTGATTGCTTCTCGGAATGAACTTGCTGCCTCTTGGTAGTACGAGTTTGCAAAGAGTGCTGAACCGTGTCTCATCCACTTCATTGGGTCATCCATTGCAAGATGGACGTCGTTTCCAGTCGCCTGCAACAAGCGAGCAACCGCCGGCTCTACGCTCTTCTTGTCAGAAGGCACTGGAATGATGGTGACCTCAGATTCTTGCTCAGATGCCCCACAACCGACTAGAAATGCCATTATGAGGGTAACAAGGGGTATTGTTCGCATCGCAGTATGGTACTCGATGGAAACATCGCAAGGTAAAGCAATTGTTCCTCTATAAAATTACCTATGTTCACATATGTCAAATTCTGACATTTTAGGCAAAATATTTTGATTATTTATCTTGACATGACCTCATAATTGGTGCATCCTGCATACATGGTGGTCTGGGGTCTATACGGACCCCTCCGCCT
>CAZVAE010000192.1:0-3610 GCA_964624985.1 uncultured Isosphaeraceae bacterium
TGGTGATGAGACTACTGCACCCATCAGTGAAGATGCAATCAAGCATGCAGAACGTCTTGCTGGAATCAAATTTACATCTTCTGAACGGGAGCAGATGATGAGAACAATCGAGGAACAGCAGTCCATCATTAATAACAGAATCTCGCAAGGAGAAATTTCTAACAGCGCTAGCCCTGCAACGATCTTCAACCCTCGAATACCCGGAAAGCCGTTGCAATTATGTACTTCTAGCGGAATTCCAAACAACAACCTTCCAAGTGCTGGGCCATGCCCAAGATCAAATGAAGATTTAGCATTTGCACCAGTATGGAAGTTATGCCAATGGCTTAAAAAACGAGAAGTTACAAGTGAACAACTTACGAGATTGTCGCTTAATCGATTAAAACAATTCGACAAAACTCTTCACTGTGTCATTTCTTATACTGAGGATACAGCCTTAAAACAAGCTAAACAAGCTGACCGTGAAATTGACGCTGGCAATTGGAAAGGACCTCTGCATGGAATCCCATGGGGTGCGAAGGATATCATTGACACAAAGGGAGACAGAACGACATGGGGCGCTGCCCCATACAAAGACCGAGTTTCGCCTGAAAATGCAGATGTAACGAACAAACTTGAAGAAGCCGGAGCAGTGCTCGTTGCAAAACTTGCCGTTGGTGCGCTTGCATATGGAGATATTTGGTTTGGTGGCACATGCAAAAACCCATTTGATATCACAGAAGGCTCTAGTGGCTCTAGTGCTGGATCAGCTTCCGCAACCGCAGCAGGACTTGTTCCATTCACACTTGGCACTGAAACATATGGTTCTATAGTTTCACCCTGCATGCGCTGTGGCTCAACGGGATTAAGACCCACTTTTGGACGCGTTGCTCGATCAGGTGTTATGGCTTTATGTTGGTCGCTGGATAAGATTGGGCCTATTTGTAGAAATGTTCTAGATACAGCTATTGTGTTAGATGCAATTAATGGAGCGTCAATAGAAGACCCTGCTAGTGTTAATCAACCCTTCTACTTTAACGCTTCACAAAATGCTGAAGGAATTCGACTTGGGTTTGATCCTTCATTACTCGAAGGACCAACAGGAGAACATGATCTTTCCGCACTACAAGCAGCGAAAGAGGCTGGTGCGATACTTGTCGAAACAACTGTTCCAGAAATGGATAACTCCGTACTACTCATTCCATTATTTGTGGAAGCGGCTGCTGCATTTGAAGCTTTAACCCGGTCCAACCAGGATGACCTTCTTGTTTGGCAAGATGATGAAGCGTGGCCAAATACATTTAGGCAGTCATGGCTCATTCCTGCAATTGAACATATACAAGCAAGCCGTCTGAGGAGAGTCCTGATGGAAAAGATGAATGTTTGGATGAATGGAGATTTTGATGCTTTTCTTATGCCATCATTCTCAGACCTCCTGCTCACGACAAATGGCACGGGCCACCCCGCTCTTGTATTACGAACCGCAATGGAGGATGGCAAGCCCCACGGAACAACACTGATTGGCCGCCTCTTCGATGAAGGCACTCTGTGTCGCCTTGGAATCGCGATTGAGTCGAAGCTCAATGTATCGAATGTTAGACCTTCCATAAACGAATTCGATCACCCTAGCATCTAGCCTATATTCACACTACATCAATATTAAATGCTCTTTGCAAGAATCACCCTTGCATTTTTTTCCGTATATGAGAATATGGAGTGTTGTAATAACTGAAACACAAAATAGGATTTGCCATGAACAACAAAAGTACACTCATTGTAACAATTGCTATTATTGGAACAACCGCCTCTCTGCTCTCGATGAGAGGGCTAGCAGATCCAAAAGAAGACGATACCCGTGGTGTTATTGGTCCGGATGTTGTCTGCTGGTATACCGGCGATAGTGGTGGACTTGATATGGAGAGTTACGGTAGTGGTAATGGAATCCGCTCTTATGCATTTGGGACAACTTCTTGTAACTGGGGTGATCAAGAAGCGACTTGGGGATCCAACGGGAACGAATCATATCCTGTAATAGCACAAAACTGCTATCGACTTGCCAATGGCCGATTCGAACAAATTGGGACTGCATGGTTAAAGCATTCCTTTTGTGCAGTAAGTGAGCCTGGTTGTGGTAGCTGTCAATCAACACCATGTGATACTCTTGGCATTGGCTGTGCAGACACGTACTGGGCGGGACTTAATGCCGACACAACAGCACCAAGATCCGAAATTAACGCATACACTGGAGAATACAATTTCCCGTTTATCATTTCCCCTGTTGGAGATAGTTGGAGTCGAGGCAGACTACTACTTGCTGAAGACGATATATCCGATGCAAACAATCCTGGCGCAATGTATTTCATTGAAGGGCAATACGTTTGTAGTGATGAGGCGGCTTACAGCAATCAATGGAATAACTGCTCATGGCGTCAAGTTGATTTCAGCAGTATTACAAACCCTAGCGCTGTTAACCAAACACAAGTTGCAGAACCTGCAATTTTTGCATGGAAAGAACATGACTCTGAGGTGGATTTGCAAGAGATTCAAGTGCCACACGATGGCAAACTACATATCGCTGCACGTGCATACGACAATGGAAACGGAACTTGGGATTACGAATACGCGGTACATAACATGAACAGTCACCGGAGTGTTGGCACATTTTCCATAAACGTAGGTGGAGCTACCATTACAAATGTTGGATTCAATGATATTGATTATCACAGTGGTGAAATAATCGATTCAACCGATTGGGATTGGACACAAAACGGCCAAGACCTTATATGGAGCACTGTTACTTACGAAGAAAATGAGTGGGGCAATGCGATTCGCTGGGGCAGCATGTACAACTTTAGATTTACTGCAAACGTTGCACCAGATACAGCCGATGTTGTGCTTGAGCTATTCCGCCCTGGAACCCCTAATGAAATCTCAGTTAGTACAGTAGGCCCTACGGGAACCCCTCCAAGTTTGATCATTAGTTATCCAAACGGGCAACCAGACTTCTTTAATCCAAATGGAGGCACGACTGTAGATATCACCATTGCTTCAGCAGCTGCTGAACCGGTTTCTGGCAGTGCAATCTTACACTGGTCTGCAAACGGAATAGGTGGAAAAGAACTACTCACTGAACTGGGCAATGATACTTATCAAGCCGTATTCCCCGCATTCGATTGTGAAGCAACCGTAAACTGGTACATATCTGTTGAAAGTACTGATGGCAATACTATGGTGAGCCCTGGCAATGCTCCTAAATCTACATGGTCGGGCATCGCTCTGAGTGGATATGCAGTGAATTACGAAGATGACTTTGAACTGGATTTAGGCTGGTCAGTTTCAGGTGACGCAACCGATGGCCAGTGGGATCGGGGTATACCTGTTGGTGGTGGTGATCGCTGTGATCCTGCAACTGATGGCGATGGCTCTGGCTCTTGTTACCTCACCGATAATACTGATGACAACAGCGATGTTGATGGTGGCACCACAATACTCACTTCACCTTCTATGGATGCAAGTGATTCCCCTACGCTGAACTATTCTCGCTGGTACAGCAATGGGTCCAATTGCAATGGTGCGGATCCGATGAACGATGTTATGGAAGTTGAATTTTCAAGCGATGATGGTTTAACTT
>CAZVAE010000193.1:0-3567 GCA_964624985.1 uncultured Isosphaeraceae bacterium
AACGGCTATCTGAGAACGTCCCCACTTTTATCTCTTAAATCGCTTCAGGCCTCTCACGTTGTGGTCGATGCCGTAGGCATGATTAATGATTCAAACGTGCAAGCAGGTATTTCACAAGATAATAGACGAAACAAAACTCGTACAACGTTTGCTGGTGAAGCGGTGTTACGCTGGAGCCATGATTTTGATACTCCAGTGCGATATCAAGTTGTTGACCGAAGTGATGGTGGCATGCGAATAATCTCGCAATTCCCCCTTTCTGAAGGGATGACTGGTGTCATTACGCGGTATTTGCCAGAAGGCAAGTCTGTACACCAACCCATGATGGTGGCTTGGAGCAGCTCCGAAGCAGATGATGACGGGTACCACTGTGGAATCTGGTTTTTTGGATCAGATTAAGAACGACGTTCCGTTACATACGAGAATCTTCAAACGCCGCGAGCCCTCGTTTTAAGACGAGAGCTCGCAGAGGAGAGAAGAAAGAGAGAGGAGTTACTTTTAGGGCGTGGCTTCCGTGCCACATACCGATAATCATGATCCCCACCTTTCTTTTCAAACTTATTCAACTTTGTCCACTTTTTTATTTTTTGAATGAAAAGTGCTTGAACTTGACTTGTATAGAAGAATCAGCGGAGTGCTGGTTCCTAAATATGACAGGAAGTCGCCCATGATCGCCGACACATCACCCCTAGGCCATATCGGCCCACAATCGTTACCACAAGGTAAAACGAACCAACTTCGGTTACAAACTGACCAACACGATGACAAACTCGGTTCGTTTTTCTCAAACCTATCTTGGACGGATAGACAGGTTCTCGCATTGCATTTTGCCGAACGACTTTCCGCATGGGAAATCCATGTTGTGATGAACATGTCGATGAGCGATGTACTCTGCCGAATTCAACGCTTACGAAAAATAGCTAGAGATTCTATGCAAGCATCTCAACGAGGTGCTTCACCTCGTTTAACGTTGAAATAATTTTCCGCAAGGGCTGAGTAGATAGACTCTTTACAAATGACCGTTGAAACAGCGTATGCAATCAACGCACCGGCTAACATCGGCATTGTTGCGTGAACTGAGTCTGTCATTTCGACCATGATGACGACGGCCGTCACAGGACTCTGTACAACTGCAGCAAAGAACGTTGCCATAGCAACCATCATGATGAGTTTTGGATCAATTCCGCTTCCCCACTCGAATTGATGTGCAAACGATGAGAACAGCTCACCAAAGGCAGCGCCAGCGGAGAGTGATGGGTCAAACAAACCACCTGGAATACCGCTTACCAGTGTAAGTCCAGTAACAACTACGCGAGCCGGTGCGTAATACCATGCGTATGACTCCCCTTCAATGAGCATTTTCTGTGCTTCTACAAAACCAGTGCCAAGAGATACGCCACCTGTAAGCCATGCGACAAGTCCGATTGCTAGCCCAATACACGCAGGAATGACTATTGGGCGCTTTAGCATCTTGCGAGTAATCATTGGATACGTCATCACGATGACCTGTGAAAAAAGACCACCAACAACACCCATACATACTCCAATGATTGCAACCATGAACCAAATGCCATTTGACTTAAATTCAATTGGAACATTTCCATAAAACCAATAATCGCCGAAGAGTCCAATACAAACGGCACAAGCAACAAGGACCACGAGAAGGAGGACGCCGAGATTACGTTTGTCAAAGGACTTGCCTATCTCTTCAATTGAAAAGACAATGCCCGCAATTGGTGCATTGAACGCAGCTGCAATACCCGCTGCACCACCAGCTAAAATTAAACCTCGCTGCACAAGATGCCTTGGGAAGTTGGCAAATTTTCTACTGAAAAATAAAATGCATGCGCCCGCTTGCACCGTTGGTCCTTCTCTACCCATAGAGGCACCGCTAAAGAGACCAAGCGTTGTGAGTATCACTTTCCCAACGAGTATTCGCATCGACAACATCGATGTGCGTTCGGCATCTGTTTTCATATTCAAGGCCGCAATCGTTTGCGGGATTCCCGTACCTTCTGTGCCACTAAACAGTTTTACCCGAATGACAGTGATTACAACTAATCCAACTGCAGGAAGTAAATAAAGCAGCCAAGGTGCACGAGTGATCAGTTCTTCTCGAAAAAAATCCGACTGTTTGCCAATATATGCGAAATAAAATGCGACTAAGCCAACGCCCACAGAAGCGATAGCAATCGTGAGCCAAACTTTAATTGAAATTCTGTTCTTGGTGTCTTCCATCTCTTAATGCGCTGGTGCGTGCCGTATGAACCAACCAAGCGAGAATAGATACGTTCCACTTAACAAAAAATTTAATCCTATGAGAAGGCCGATCACCTCGAAGGAATCTGGCCACAAAACAATAAGAAAAATGCCGAGTAAGAGAGTGATGAGACCATTAAAGAAGGCGAGTCCCCAATGATTATCATGCCCCCCAATAGAGCGGAGTAAACATGAAGAGGTTAGTTCCATTACTCCAGTTAAAAGAAAAAAGATAGCGACAAAAATCGTCAGCAATGCAAGTGTTGGTACTGGCATGAGTAAAAAAATGAGTCCAACAACACCTGCAATCGCACCGCCAGCCATTGCACTCGTTGTGCGTGGACCTGTTTGATTGGCAATGACACCAAAAATGGATAACAAACCGAGGACAAGAAGCAACCAACCGAAAAATTCGACAAGTGCTTCTGATGCGACTCCAGGGCGAGCGATTGCGAAGATTCCAATAACAAAAAGGAGTATTCCTTCGATGATAAACCATTTCCATTTATTCATATGATGGAATAGTACCCATAAGAGGAGTTCCATGCTTACAATCGTATGTATGGCAGACCAGAAAATTGATTTACGAAGTGATACTGTCACCAAGCCCACACAAGGAATGCGGGATGCGATGATGCGGGCACCTCTTGGAGATGATGTTTGGGGAGATGATCCGACAATCAATGCACTTCAAGAACGATGTGCAGATTTGTTTGGTAAAGAAGCCGCGTGCTTTGTCCCGTCGGGAACAATGGCGAATCAAATTGCAATACATTGCCACACAAGGCCTGGCGATGAAATCATCGTGCATAAGGAAAGCCATATTGTTTGTTATGAAGCGGGTGGTGCGGCGGCATTGAGTGGTTGCAGTTTTGCACTGACGACAGGAGACCGAGGTTTTTTTACCTCTGAAGATGTACACTCGCTTTACAGACCAGACGATGACCATTTTGGCAAAAGCAGACTTGTGTCACTTGAGAATACGCACAACCGAGGAGGTGGGTCAATTTGGCCATTCGATCAACTTGTTGAAGTGTGCAATGCAGCCCACGAATTAGGAATGAAGACGCACCTCGATGGTGCAAGGATTTGGCATGCCATTGTCGAGACTTCCCATAATGCAAAAGAATGGGCTGCTCCCTTTGATACTGTTTCCGCCTGCTTTTCTAAGGGGCTAGGCTGTCCTGCGGGCTCAATCTTGGTTGGTACAAAAGAAACGATCCACCAAGCACGACGATGCCGAAAGTTGTTTGGAGGAACGATGCGGCAGACGGGAATCCTCGCTGGTGCTGCGAATTTTGCCCTTGA
>CAZVAE010000194.1:0-1297 GCA_964624985.1 uncultured Isosphaeraceae bacterium
TCGTTGCTTCATCATCAGATAAACACGCAGCATCAAGCGATGGTCCCCACCATGCGATTAAAAACGTTCCAAGAATTGTAAATGCACCAAATACTGCTAACTTCCACCATGGTTCAACTTCAGGCAAACTTCCCATGAGCCATGTTGTAAATGACCCTCGCAATCCCATAGGAACTGCATGTTGAAGCAACATAATGCCAGCACCACAGATAACTGAGATAACACCACCAACAAGCACCATTGTCATCGGGTCAATTCCACCCCGCCTTCGTGAGAGCAGATACACCAAACAGAGTGCTAAAAGAGCTCCTAGCACTGCGCCTACGGATTGTCCCGAATAAAAACCAACATTGTATTTGTGTTCTACAAACATCATCGCCATCACACCTAAGCCAGCTCCGCTAGACAGGCCAAGAATCCAAGGAGATGCCAATGGATTTCGGAGTAAAACTTGTAGCCCCATACCAGAAACACCTAATCCTGCACCTACGATGAGCGCGGCAATGAGTGGTACAAATCGATATACAAAATATTGATCTTCTGGAAGAGCCAGTGAAATACTCCCATCAATGTTTCGTGTCACAATCAATCTAAAGATGACAGCGCCAAGGAGGCATAATGAAAGTAGTGTGATGGTTGTAATGGAACGGATGTTCATGGTTTACTTAAAATGTTATGTAACTCTGATGCAACATCAACAATTGAACTTGAAGGGACAAGGACATGTCTATGTCTAAATGGTATCACTCTTATGCCAAGTGTTCCAACATTTGCAAGTGATCCTTCAAATATTTCACTATCAGAGACCACTAGGATTGCTTCTGGTTGTAAACGACCTATGTCTTCAAGGGATAGAGAAATCCAACCCGGCTGTTCCAAAACATTTTGAATTCCCATTTTTTTCAGTATGTCATCGATATACGTCTCGGTGCCAAAACAAAGACCAGCGGATCCCGAACTTCCTTGAGTCATTACGAGGACAGAAGCGCACTTTGGTTCATTGATTTCAAATTCAATTTCAAATCGCTTTCGCTCTGATCCGAACATCTCAGTGATGTCACCTTGCAAGAGAGCAATCTCGGATAATCGATTTAGCGGCCATGCCCTTAACTCAAAGTTATGCATCGAAGACAATTTTGAAAGATGTTCATCAAGACCAGAAGTTGTTTCTTGTACGAATACATGGGTGGGTGCTAGTTTGAGCAATCGCTCATAGTCAATATTGCGTAGATCCCCAACAACTGGCAACGCATCGCTTGCTTCATAACAAAATGGGCTACGCCCAACCAAGAATTGT
>CAZVAE010000194.1:1307-3542 GCA_964624985.1 uncultured Isosphaeraceae bacterium
GACTCAATGAAATAACACGAATGTCGCCTTGTCTAACTGGTTCTGAATCTTGTTTGCAAGAAACTCCTGAAATCACAACAAAAGAAACGAAAACAAGAAGAAATCTATGCATCTTGGATTGTTGGTGTGAGTTGTGTTTCGGTTAAGCGCTGATAGACCTCGCATGTAACAAGCAGTTCTTCATGAGTGCCATCACCAACAAGTTGACCATTGTCAAGAACTAGAATCCGATCAGCGTTTTGCACGGTCGACATGCGATGCGCGATGACAAGAACCGTGCGGCCATCACAATATGTTTTAAGCGTATCATTGATTAATGCTTCAGATTCTGCATCGATTTGACTCGTTGCTTCATCAAAAATCAATATCGTTGGGTTTCTTAGCAACGCTCTAGCAATTGCCAATCGCTGTCGTTGTCCTCCACTTAACGAAAGCCCTTGCTCATAGACGACTGCGTCGAATCCACCATCAATCTCTCTGATAAATTCCATTGCGTGTGCTTGAGTTGCAACTCTTTCCACTTCTTCTCTTGTAGCATCTCGACCAAAGCTGATGTTAGATGCAATTGAACTTTGAAAGAGTACCGTTTCTTGAGTTACTATTCCCATTTGGCTGCGTAAGGAATGCATGCTCATCGTACTGATATCTTGATCATCTATGGAGATCGTTCCATCTTGAGGAGATAGGAGTCGAGGCAACATGGAGATCAAGGTTGTTTTACCTGAACCATTTGGACCAACAATTGCCACTCGCTGTCCATGTTGAATTGCCACATCTACATTTTTTACTGCGGGTTTATCAGCGTTTTGATAAGTAAAGGTCACGTTGTTAAATCGAATTGAATCACCGTGCCTCTGAAGTTCCGGTCTATTGAGTTCTTCTTCAACTTCAGATTGAACGATGGACATCAACCGTTGAGCAGGTGCTTCAGCAGCTTGAATCTCTGTAATCAGTCCTGCTAAAGGACGAAGGGAGCCACCCGCTACTGCAAGAGCACCAATAGAGAGTAAGAATTTGTCAAACTGTAACGAACCATCAATGATTGATCTGGCAGCAATCGCTGCGAGTGTACCGAGCACAAAAATAGCAAGAATTTCCATTAGTGGAGACCCAAGAGCACGCATGAATCGAACCTTGAGTTCAGCTTTAATCACGTTTCGATTCTCTTCTTCGAATGCATAAACTGACTGTTGCTCTGCAGTGTTTACTTTTACAGCCCGCAATCCTTGAATCGACTCACTTGAAATACGTAACAACTCTTGCTGAGCTGACAGTGATGCTTTCGTGCCTTTGTTCACTTTCTTCCCTATGCGGTGCAGTGTAATTGCAAGTATCGGAAAAACTAATACTGCGACAATGACAAGGCGATAGTCGAATATACACGCAACAATAAATGCAGCAATGCCTTTTGTTAGCTGCGAAACGGATTTACCCATAAGAACCATTAAGCCCATTTGCAATGCTTCAGCATCTCGAATAATTCTAGATACAAACTCGCTTGAACCAAGTTCTTGCACAATGCCAAGAGGCATTGCAAGCACATGTTTAAACGAAGACTCGCGGACTCTAGCAACGACGTGCACTGCAATCCACGCACTTAGATATTGATGGAAAAAGTTTGCTAGCCCTCCAACGATTGTTAAACAAGCGACTCCAATGAGTATAAAAATAACCCCATCAAAGCGACCATCTGGCAGCATGGAGAACAACCAACTTGGCACTTGGATGAAGTGCTCCGTTGCATTGTGTTCTGTGGCCAGTTGTACAAGTGACTTGCCTTCTTCAGGATCTAAAATCAAGGATAAGGCAGGACCTAAACTTAACAATCCAACACCAAGCCCTATAGCTGAGAATGCTGCCAAAAACAGAGCAAGATAAAACCGGAATTTCCAGAGTAGCATCTGTTTTGCAAAATGTTTGAAATTCTTCATGTTACATCTCGGCTTTCAAACACTAAACGTAAATCTTTCCAGAATAAAGGATAGCTTTTTGAAACACAACTTGGATTTACGATGGATACGCCTTTACGTCGTGTTCCTACAACAGCCATCGCCATGGCTATCCGGTGATCTTCAATAGGATCAATGGCTGTAGGTCCTACTTCGTTTTGAATTGGTGCAATACGAATATCACTATCACTTGACGCTATTCCACAACCTACTTTAGCAAGTGATCTCGCCATAACTTCAATACGATCGGATTCCTTTAGGGGAAGGGTCCCTAGCCCATAAATAC
>CAZVAE010000195.1:0-3526 GCA_964624985.1 uncultured Isosphaeraceae bacterium
GTGGCATGTAAACTCAAATTCTCCAGGTAATGAGTATGCAATTCCACTTTCCTTCGCGTCGTACGATGAGGGTGTGTCGGTCTCTGCTGAATGGCCTGAAGGAGAACTTATGGTGTCTGCAGGCGAACAAGTTAATGTCTATGGAGAATCAGTAGTGGTTCCTGTAACTCTCACGACAGCTGAGAGTTTTAAAGGTCCAATTGCACTTATGGTGACATGGCAAGCGTGCAACGCTGACACTTGTTTGAATCCAGAAACACGCCGAGTTCCTTGCACGATAGTTGTGGAGTAACGATTTGGCGAAGCAATTTACGGTCGCATTAATCTCAACTGGCGGCACAATCGAAAAAACGTATGACGAACAAGAAGGCATACTCGCCAACGGTTTGTCTGTTCTTGAAACGATGATCAGTATGTTACAACTCGATGGAGTTTCCATACACCGAGTTGAATTGATGAATAAAGACAGTAGTGAAATGTCTGACGAAGACCATGATTTGATAGCAGATTGTGTCTATGAACAATCAAAGCTCGCAGAAGGCGTAATCGTCATACATGGAACAGACACGCTTTCTGTGACGGGGGAGCGAATCGTACAACGATATCCAGAATTAGAAGTTGCATGTGTACTGACCGGTGCGATGCGACCTTGGATGATGAGAAATACAGATGCACTGCAAAATCTTGTAGAATCTTTCACAGTCGTACAACTTGTCCCAAGAGGTGTATACGTAGCAATGCACAATCGAGTGCTTCAGTTTCCGGGTGTCATTAAAGATCAAGAACATTTACGTTTTGTAAGAGAAACCAAAATTCCATAAAAGAGAAAGTACCTCAACATGGCAAACAAATATTTGACCGCACCAGTTCCAAGTACATCAATGCCAAAGGGCATTCCATACATCATTGGAAACGAAGCCGCAGAACGATTTAGTTTCTATGGCATGAAAGGCATCCTCGTCATCTTTATGACACAATATTTATATCTATTGCCTGGTTCAAGTGTTGAGGCGATGCCAAAACCAGTTGCAATCGAAAACTATCATCTCTTTACAACTGCGGTGTACTTTTTCCCAATTTTTGGAGCGCTTCTTGCTGATATTGTTCTAGGGAAATATCTGACGATTATGCTCTTGAGCGTTGTGTACTGTGCAGGTCATGGTGTGTTAGCGTTAATGGGCACAACTTCAGCCATAGATCTTTCTCCAGGAATCGTCCTCGCCATTGGGCTGATTTTAATCTCGGTCGGCTCTGGTGGTATCAAGCCATGTGTTTCTGCACATGTTGGCGACCAGTTTGGGAAGCAGAACGCAAATTTGCTGGAGAAAGTATTCGGCTGGTTCTACTTCTCCATTAACACAGGTGCGTTTTTATCAACATTGTTAACGCCTTGGCTACTTGAATGGTATGGTCCGCACTGGGCATTTGGTATTCCTGGTGTGCTCATGGCGATTGCAACGCTTGCATTTTGGATGGGGAGAAAAGTCTTTATCCATATCCCTGCAGGCGGTACTGCGTGGTTCAAAGAAACCTTTAGTCTCGTCGGGATTAAAGCAATTGCAAAACTGAGCATCATCTTCGTGTTTATCGCTGTCTTTTGGGCGTTGTTTGACCAAACCGGTTCTTCATGGGTACTACAAGCTGAAGACCTAAATCGCAATTGGCTCGGGATGCATTGGCTTTCATCACAAATTCAAGCGGTGAATCCGATTATGATTTTGATTTACATACCGCTGTTCCAGTTTGTTGTGTACCCACTGATTAACTCAGTATGGAAACTCACTCCTATGCGGAAAATTTCACTCGGACTTTTCGTTATGGTATTTGGTTTTGCAATGGTTGGTATCGTACAGGGCTGGATTGACGAAGGACAACGCCCCTCAATCGGATGGCAAGTCCTTGCGTACGCAATCTTGACAGCATCCGAAGTTATGGTTTCAATCACCGGATTGGAGTTTGCATATACTCAGGCACCGAAGAGAATGAAGTCTGTCATTATGGCTTTGTTTTTAATGAGTGTATCGCTCGGGAACTTGTTTACAGCTGCGGTAAGCAGTTACATTATGGTTCCAGATCGACTAGCCGATGTCAAAGCGCTTGTGTCTGACTGGAATAACAAAAAATCATCAGAACAGGAACGAATTCAGGAAGCAAATGCCAAGGGCTTGTCTTACACAGCAACCTCCGATGGAGGGTTTGAACTCCTCATGAAGGACTGGGGCGAATCGATTGATGGCGGAGATATTCGAGTAGGGTTTGCTCCTGATTTTGAGCGTACATCTCTCGTCACAAGTGAAACTGCAGTCATCAATGAAGCAGTCCACGCGATTGGCCTATTTTGGGACCATCATGACCGATTGCCTTTTGAAGACGAAGGCATCAACACGATTGCGCCTTACAAAGACCCGTGGGGTAAGCCATTGCATTATCGTCTTGTGAATCGAAGTCATTTTATCGTGACGAGCGAAGGCCCCGATCAATCATTTTTGACACAAAATGATGTCCGTGCTGTTGTCGAAGTGACATCCCACACCTTACAACAACAGGAAGAACAACGTTCTGAGGGTACGACAAACAGCAGAGCATCGATGCTTCATTCATCACATACGTGGGTTGAAAAACAAATTGCAAAAATAGCAGCAGAACGCGCTCGAGATGCTGGTGATACGAACGCTATATATACTCAGTTTTTAGAAGAGCCAACGGTGAAATCAGAAGCTAATCCAGAGAAACAGAATCATGCGTTCGATGTGGTATGGCAGATTGGTGGCGAAACGAGACTAGCTGGGGCTTCGTACTTTGAGTTCTATACGTGGCTCATGCTCGGTACGGCTATCCTGTTTGTCTTCGTCGCCTACTTCTACAAACCTAAAACGTACATCCAAGACGAAGGGTAGAGTGAACGCGATTTCATGATCTCTAATTGTCTAGGTTTATTGCTCGTACTTGGAGTCGACTTCCTTCAGGAATCAGCATGAGATGAGTCCACTGATTTGAAGTCGTTGCGAATGGAATTGCGAAGGCATTTCTCAGATGAACTCCTTCGTCCTCACCAAGTGCTTGTCGTACGATACGATTTTCGGTCGCAACTAACCAAGTGTTATCAAGCGCAGGTGTAGCAGCAACACTTCCTTGAGCGAGTGGGACAAGTTCTGGTTTATCATTCGGCTTCCAGATGGCCATCCGGTGAAACAGCGGATGGTAAAACGCATGAGTCTGATGCCAGTAGGTTGGTTGGTTTGCAGCGGCAAGCTGCCAAGCAAGTGTTCTCGTTGCACCTGCTTCTACAATCGGTAGAGCAATTGCGGTAAGAAGTGGATCTCTCGTTCGTAAATCTAACTCTACGAGGTGAAGAGAACCATCTGTTATTCTGAATACGCGCAAGCGATCGTCGCCTAAGAATGATGGCAGAATCCAATCGCTTTTCCCATCATCGATGCTCCTCCGTCCAAGTACAGTTTGTACTACAAGGTGAAATCGATTATCTCCTTGACTCCGACTTGACCATGCGATATCTCCAATAGAG
>CAZVAE010000196.1:0-3511 GCA_964624985.1 uncultured Isosphaeraceae bacterium
TTTTTCTTTACCGTACCGTGCCCAATCTTCGTACAGTTCCGCTTGTCGCAACGCGTCACGGAGTGCAAGTGCTGCGACATTGTGTTGATCGATAAACAAGATTTCGTCAACTATTTCAACTGCTTGAGCGTATTTTCGTTCATATTGAAGTTGACGTATTCGTTTCATACTGTCGTTGATAAGTTGCGCGCGTTTTCTTGATTCTTCCGACTGACGCAGTTGTTGATCACGCGATCGTTCTTCAGCTTGCGTCACAAGTCGTTGTTGTTGCCACGCTTCTTGCAAGAGAGCGATTTGAGCGTTCAGTGCATTTGCTTCAGCTTTTTTCTGTTGATATTCGTTTTCGGAAAAGAGTCTTTTGTCATTTCGATCAAGTCTCGCAAGTGCACCTGCAACGATTTGACGTGCTGTATCAAAATCTTCCCTTTCCAATCTATCTTCTGCAGAAACAATCGCATTTTTAAACAACTCTCTTGCTTCTTCCCTTGCCATTTGTAAACGCTGTTGATATTCGGAGAGTAGTTGGGATTGGTCGAGCATGGAGTATGCATGTTGAAGACCACGGATAATCTCAGGATTATTTGGAAGATATTGACTTGCCTCAGAATACCGATTAGCTGCCTCTCGCCAATTACCCGCTGCTGCTGCTGCATTTGCTGCTTCTAACGTTCGTCTACCCAATTCATCTTGCCATGCTTGTCGTTCAGCTTCAGCAATAGCTGCAAGTTCTTCGGGTGTTAACTCAGGTTCTTCAAGTACGAGTTCCTCTTCATTCTCTTCCGTAATGACAATGTCATCATCTTCGTCGACGATAACTTCTTGAATAACATCGTCTTCTGTTATGACGATATCGTCTTCTTCTTCAAGAATTGGTTCTTCAACAGGTTCTTCTGGCGGAGTTGGTGGGGCACCGCCTTCTTGTGCAAAGATTGGCGAAGCACAAAGTGCAACTGCAACAAAAGACAAGATTCCAAATCGTGTTAGGAACGAAAATCGATCAATACGGCGGGTCATAAAACTCTCCAAAGTAAACTGTACTGCAGCCAACGTGTGTGCTGCAACGACTACGACAAAGCACAATGCTTTCTTCTCGTAACGCCCCCTCTTCTAGACATGATTCTCCCGAAAAATATAGAGATATGCCCCCGTTACATGGGGATAGCGTACCCCGTGATGTGAAGACTCGCAAGCAATTAGGTCGCACTTACGTATCATAAAAGCACTTTTTTTGAGAAACTACGACGCTGTATTGTGGGCGCTGATGAGGGATATGAACCGCTCAAAGAGATATGCAGAATCGTGGGGGCCAGGTGATGCCTCTGGGTGATATTGAACGCCCATGATTGGCATCGTATTATGTCGAAAACCAGCCACGGTATCGTCGTTGAGATGTCGATGTGTGATCGTGCAATTCGCATCGAGAAGGGATTGCTCATCGACGCAGAAACCGTGATTTTGGCTTGTTATCTCGACTTTTCCTGTTTCCATGTCGCGAACCGGCTGATTCGCCCCTCGGTGCCCAAATTTTAGTTTCCAGGTTGTCGCACCGAGAGCGAGGGCGAGCATTTGGTGACCTAAGCAGATTCCAAACGTTGGAATCTTTCCAGCAATCTCTTTGAGCGTAGAAACCGTCTGTTCCACTGCTGCAGGATCTCCAGGGCCGTTCGAGATGAATAATCCATCGGGTCGGTGGGCAAGAATCTCCTCCGGAGTCGATGAGTTTGGAAGTGAAACAATCGAACAGCCTACAGAAGTTAAGTGCCTGTAAATATTAGACTTAGCACCACAATCTATCGCGATAACTTTCCATTTTTGTAGAGCATCCGGTTTTTCATGGGTATCCCAATCGCCTAAATCTTCGCTCCATGCTTGTTCCTCTGATGCTGAAGCGCTGCTGGCTAAATCTTGCCCTGTCATCAAAGCGCTTGACCGAGCGATTCCGACTAACTCCTCATCACTGTGGGTGATGTTTGTAGAGATCACCCCTCTTAATGCGCCTGATTCGCGTAACCTTCGGACAAGTGCTCTGGTATCGACACCTGAGATACAAGGAATCCCTTCAGATGCTAGCCAATCGCTTAAGTTATTGTTCGAGCGATAGTTAGAGACTACTCTTGAGTTCTCTTTGACGATAAAGCCAGCAACTTGTGGCTTGGATGATTCCACATCCTCTTCGTTCACTCCATAATTTCCAATCTCAGGTGCTGTCATGATTAAAATCTGTCCCGAGTAACTTGGATCACTCAATGCTTCTTGGTAGCCCGTCATCGAGGTATTAAAAACGACCTCTCCAGTAATCGGTTCATCGCATTGTGCTCCGAATGATGCACCTTGTACAATCGTTCCATCTTCAAGAGCTAGTCTGCAATATCCTTGTTGCATCCCACCATTCTACCAACATATAAGTGACAGTCACGTGACTTTCACTAAAACTCAACGTGCATATCCGTGACTGTCACTCATGCAGAAAATTGTTCAGTGTGTACACTCGGCACATATGGCTGGGCTCTTCGATGAACCAACTCTTTCATACGTTCAAGTCGCTGTAGAACGTGGTGTTGACCAATTCCCTGATGGATTAACGTACGGTGTACCTCAACGTCTACACCCATTACAGGTTGGTCAACTTGTCACTGTCCCTTTAGGGAGAGGAAACTCCCCCACTTCTGCATGGGTTATTCGAGCAGATGGCGAAGCTCCAACGTTGCCAAAAGGTAAAGAAACGAAACAGGTGTTGGAATCTGACCATGATGCAATCGTTCTGCCAAAGGATCTTGTGGACCTCGCACGATGGATGAGCCATTATTATTTCACGCCAATCGGTCCAACATTAGCGACGATGCTTCCTGGCCCAGTTCGCCATGGCACCGGACTCGTCACCAAACAACTTGTTGACATTGCACCAGAACCAACGCAAGGTGTCACCGTTACAAAAAAACAACAACATGTGTTAGACACACTTGCAGCACTTCCAGATGATGAAAAACCAATCGAGCCACGAATTCTTATGACAAAAGCGGGCATCGGAAGTCGTGGACCTATCGATCGCCTTGTCGCACATGGACAACTTTCTTGTCACCACATTACCCGTGTTGAAGCAACTTGGTTTCGACAATCTGTTGATGCAACAATTCCAGATGAGTTAACAGAAGAACAGCACGCGGCGATTCAATCGATCTCAGATAACCTGACTGAGTATGCCTCCCATCTACTCTTTGGCGTTACGGGTTCAGGTAAAACAGAGGTGTATATCCGACTCATCGAAAAAGCAATCGCAAATGACGGCACCGCCCTTGTCCTAGTCCCTGAGATTTCATTAACACCTCAGACTGCGGCTAGACTTATGGGTCGATTTCCAGAAAAGCGAATTGCAATTTTGCACTCAGCACTAACAAAAGCGCAACGTCACCAACAATGGTCACTGATTGCAGATGGGAAAGCGGACATCGTCATCGGAGCGAGGAGTGCAGTTTTTGCACCTATTCCTCAAGAAATGCTACGAATCATTGTC
>CAZVAE010000197.1:0-3487 GCA_964624985.1 uncultured Isosphaeraceae bacterium
ACCCGACAGGCCTTGGAGAAGAAGAGAAGCCCAAGAAGTCTTCACGGAAAAAGACCAAGGGTGAGAAATCGGCAGATGGTCTGACCGTGCAAGGAGCAGGGACAAGATCCCCGCACGCACACCCCAGTAACAGCAGTACAGTCCTAGGTGTAATAGTCCTAATAGCTTATCCGCAGTTAGTAGTTTCGGGGCCGCGCCTAGCTGTAGCAGGCCTGAACACTAGCGCGATAGGAGGACTAGAAGACCCAGACATGGTAGTCAGACCCAGGAAGAGACGGTTAGTGGTAGCGGGTTACAGTAGTCCAGACACCGCATCACGAACCAGATATGCAGTTAAGGCAGTCAATCCAGTCTCCATAGCCATTGTCCCAGAGACAAATCCCGTCTACGTCCCCACGGCAGCCCAGCACCACCGCGCGGTTAAAGGACTCAGTGTTGACTGGTCCGACGCAGCAAAAACCATAAACCGGAACAAAAAACAAAACAGAAGCTAGATTGACTACATTAACTGCATATCTGAAGTTACGAAGTGATTGAACTCAAATAATGTTCTGCATCTAACGCTGCCTGGCAACCCATACCAGCTGCAGTGATTGCTTGCCTATACGTAGAGTCTGCTACATCCCCTGCAGCAAAGACACCATCAATGTTAGTCTTGCTCCCACGAGAATTGAGTTGAATATATTTTGCACTATCAAGTTCAACACCACTCCCTTCTAAAAACTGAGTCGTTGGAGTATGTCCAATTGCTACAAAGAGGCCTCGAACATCAAGAGTTGATTCTTCTCCTGTCACGGTATCTTGTAACGCAACTCCTGTGATCGTATCATCACCAAGGACATCGACAACTACTTTGTTCCAAACAGGTTCAGCATTAGGCAAATCAAAAATTCGAGTTTGCATTGCTTTTGATGCACGAAACTCGTCTCTTCGATGGATCACGTAGACCTTTGATGCAAACTTCGCAAGATAACTTGCTTCTTCTAACGCGCTGTCTCCACCCCCAACGACAGCGAGTGGTTGATCTCGAAACACAGGGAGGGCACCATCACAGACAGCACAAGCGCTAACTCCACCACCACTCCGTGCAAGTCGCATCTCGTTTTCTAATCCTAGCCAGTTCGCAGTCGCGCCAGTGGCAATAATCACACTGTTTGTTTGAATCGTGTTGCCCTTATTCGTTTCGAGAATGAATGGTCGATTAGAAAAATCGCAGGACACTATATCTTCATTCCGAACTCGAGTACCAAATCGCTCTGCCTGTTTTTGAAACGATTGCATCATTTCTGGCCCCGTCACACCATCTGGAAAACCAGGATAGTTCTCCACCTCGGTTGTCAACATAAGTTGGCCTCCAGGAAGAACGATGGAAGGCGAACTTTTTGGCACGCCTACAAAAACAACAGGATGTAACTCAGCACGAGCGGCGTAAATGGCCGCTGTCCAACCTGCAGGACCACTACCAATGATGACAACATTTTCAATTTCTGACATTGATTAGTCCAATAAACCAGCGCGTCGTTCAAGTGATTTCAATGGCGGCCAAATCACGATGTCTTCTCCCGCGTGCAATCCACGATCATCTTCATTGTCCGTAAAAACGCTGTATAACAGTGCTTCGCCTTTATCTACGACGACCGATCCGTTACGCACTGTAATCTTTGAATCTTTCGATAATTTTCGATAATGAAAAGGACCAGCAGGAAATTCGTAGAGTGTCCAATCAGCGTCCGTTCGCATAGCGAGTGGTCTGAATAAATCGACATTACTTGAACGCAAAAGTAACTGAGCATACATCATTTTCAAAAATCTTGGATAGACTCCATAATGATTTCTATATCCACAAAGTGCTGCAGAAACTGCTGTACCATTAATTTGAGTTGTCAGTAAATCTCGTTCGTAAAATAATTCTTGGATAATCAAATTGACGGCTGCATATTTCACAGCGTTTGATTTCTGAAGTTCTGTGTCTACGGAAAGTTGAGGATGAAATGTTCTCATTTTCCATCGTCGCCACCAATCATCGTATATCTTATTGAGACGATCAATTGCGTTGTTTTTACCACTGTGACTCCCTGCGATTGATTCCCAGTACTTTGCAGCTCCAAATCGAGTTAGGGGCTCTTGGCTTGCTTGGATATCCGTCAAAATTTCTCTAAACTGAGCAGCATCTGGGTCACCAGTTGACGTAAACAACTCACCAATAATCGCTTCTCCAACAACTCGATCTCCCTCTGGCATTAACAGACGTGTTGGATCCGTTCGCAGGTAGGGGATTCCATCTTTCGAAAATGCACGGAATTGCATTGGAGTTAATGACTCCCGATAGTTGTAAAACATATCTCGCGTGTTTGAGAGTGCGTCGCTTAGCATTGGCATAAACGTTAATTGCTCTTTCAAAAATTCTCGGTCACAGAATTTCCGTAACACAATGAGTTCAGACATCAACAACTCAATTGCTTGGTCTGCTTCACCTGCTTCGAATCTTCTATACAACTCTGCCGTTACCCAGAGACATGCTCTTTCGACTGATTCAATGTACCCGAAGTGAAAACTATGAAGTTGACCGTCAACGCCAATCTCAGCCACAACATCATGTGTTAGATAGTTGTCCGGAACAAGTTCGCTGCCGTACGGCAATCCCACGAGTGCTCGTTTTGCAGAAGTGATGAAGGCACCAGCCATATGTTCATTTTGTTCAGCCCAATTCGAAACCGCTGCCCAATCTTCCATCCCTGGCCAAACAGTATTCATATTGAACGTTTTACTCAACGGCTGAGGAGGTGGGGTCATCTGAATGCATGCATCAAAAAAGAGTCGCCATGATTTTGAATCGTCACTACCTTTTGTAGAAGCAGAGTCATTCAACTTTTTCAATACATCGCTTCGACTCCCACCATCAGCAATGGTGACGGGGAGCAATACTAGACCCATGATGAGCAAAAATCGTATATACATCATTGAAAATCCTCTCTCTAGAGTTTCTCCTTCATTAGGAATATACGAGTGTACCAGATGAGCATCGGCTGGTCTTTAGATGACGTTGACGATATCATGCACTTTCTTAAGTTCAAGGAGAGCTACCATGACAACAGTAGGTGTACCAACTGAAGTAAAGACAGACGAATACCGCGTTGGGCTTCGCCCAGTTGGTGCTGAGATTCTGACAAGCCAAGGGCATCAAGTCTTTGTTCAGTCAGGAGCAGGCAATGGGTGTGGGTATGAAGATTCCCAATATGTCCGTGCTGGTGCCACCATATTGCAGACTGCTGATGAAATATGGGGTTCATGTGACTTGATTGTGAAGGTCAAAGAGCCACAGCCACAAGAAGTTACGCTCATCCGAGATGGACAAACTGTGTTTACATATTTCCATTTCGCAGCAGATAAAGAACTTACTATCGGTTGTCTAGAGCGTGGTTGTATTTCAGTTGCATACGAAACTCTTACAGATGACGATGGTCATCTTCCTCTCCTCACTCCAATG
>CAZVAE010000198.1:0-3440 GCA_964624985.1 uncultured Isosphaeraceae bacterium
CCATTATCTCTATGGTGGTCATGGAATTGTCAGTGCTCAAACTCCCCTTGGAACAGGTCTAGCATTTGCAACGAAGTATGAGGACGAAGTGATACAGGGTGGTCAATCTGACCATGTCACACTCTGCTACATGGGTGATGGAGCATTAAACCAAGGGTGTTTTTATGAAGCGATGAACCTTGCAAGTTTGCAAGATTTGCCAGTGATTTATGTTGTGGAGAACAACCGATATTCCATGGGCACAGCGATTGAACGCGGCACTTCCATGGCACATGAGTTACATCTCAAAGCGGAAGCTTTCGGTATTGAGAACGCAGTCGTCAATGGCAAAAACGTGATTGATGTGTATCGTGAATTCAAATCAATTTCAGATTGGTGTCGAAAGGAATCGAGACCTTTCTTTGTTGATGTACATACGTACCGATACAAAGGTCACTCAATGTCTGATCCAAGAAAGTATCGAACCAAAGATGAAGAGCAGCAAGAAGAATCACAGGATTGTATCTACGCTCTTTCGACATATCTCAGAACAGAATTTGATATCACCGAAGATGCGATAAAGCAAATGTCAAAACAAGTGAAGGCACAAGTTCGCCAAGCAGTTGAATGGGCAAAGCAATCTCCTGAAGCACCAATCGATGAACTCTATACCGATGTGTTTACAGATTTTTGGGGACCATATCAAGGAACTTCAAAACCTGAGATGCTTCAAGACAAGGAGCAATCATGAGTATTGCAACGAGTGAGCGAGTCATCGAGTTTCGCGAAGCGTTGCGTGAAGCAATGTCAGAAGAGATGCGTAAAGATAAGCGAGTCTTTCTTATTGGCGAAGAAGTCGCCCAATATAACGGTGCATACAAAGTAAGTAAGCGGATGCTCGATGAGTTTGGTGCTCGTAGGGTCATTGACACGCCAATTAGTGAAAGTGGCTTTTCGGGAATGTCTATTGGCGCTGCGATGCGTGGATTACGACCAATTGTTGAATTTATGAGTTGGTCTTTTAGTCTTGTTGCTGCAGATCCTATTTTGAACAACGCAGCGAAGATGTTGTATATGTCAGGCGGGCAGTTCGGGTGTCCAATTGTGTTCCGTGGAAATGATGGAGCAGGTGGACAGTTAGCGTCTACCCATTCATGGTGCGTTGAATCGATGTATGCGAATGTACCCGGACTGAAAATGGCTATTCCTTATGATGCATATGATGCAAAAGGACTATTGAAAACTGCAATTCAAGATGACAATCCAGTGTTTTTCTTGGAATCAGAGCGATTACTATCGACTACTGGGCATGTCCCAGAAGAAGAGTACACGATACCCTTCGGCAAAGCTTTAATCAGGCGTGAGGGTACAGATTGCACTGTCATTAGTTTTGGCCGCCCATTGCACTTCTGCCTTGAAGCCGCTGAAGAACTATCAAAAGAGGGCATCAGCTGTGAAGTGATTGATGGCAGGACCATACGCCCATTAGACATCGATTCGATGGTCAATTCTGTTCTGAAGACAAATGCCTGCGTGGTCGTTGACCAATCTTGGTCGTTCGCCTCTGTGGGTTCAGAAATCGCTTCACAGATTCATACAATATGTTTTGATGATCTTGATAATTACGTTCATAGTGTCCATAGCGATGATGTGCCAACACCGTATGCACACAATCTTGAACAAGCCTATTTGCCAAACACCAGAAAAATTTGTGAAGCAGTTCGGTCTGCGACATACAATGCTTGAGATCTGCAGGAAAACTACGAAGTATGTCTATTGAAATTACGATGCCGCGACTTTCCGACACCATGGAAGTGGGAACTATTCTTAAATGGCATGTTCAAGATGGTGATTCCGTCTCTGCTGGCGATTTACTTGCTGATATCGAAACAGATAAGGCGACGATGGAGTTGCAATCGTTCGACGATGGAACAATAGGAGAACTGATCGTCAAAGAGGGCGAGCAAGTCAATGTGGGAACAACCATCGCAACAATTCTTGAAGAAGATGACTCTTCTACAGAGAGTGACGATCATGTCATTGAAACAAGTGTTGAAGAAACGCCGCCTGCCGAGCCTGCTAAAGAAGAGTCAAAAAGTGTTCAGATTGAAGAAGAACATGTTCCTAAGAGCACGAAGAGAGTTAGTCCCGTTGCTCGACGGTTGGCAGAAGAGCATGACATTGATGTAAGCACAATTCAGGGTAGTGGACCTTCAGGAAGAGTGATCAAACGTGATGTCATGCAAATCATCGATACAACGAGTGAGACAACATCTGCAGCAACAACGACAAGGCAAGTGCCGACAACTTCGGTTGTGGCTGACCAACAGCCATCGCCTGCCCAGCCGCTAGCACCTTCATCACCATGGCAACAAAATAGAACAGTTCCACTGTCCAATATGCGTCAGGTTATTGCTAAAAAACTTGTGGAATCGAAACAGACAATTCCACATTATCAAGTCACCATGACGTTCAATATGAATCCTCTCATCGAAATGAGAAAGACACTCAACGAACAACTTCGATCAAGTGGCGTGAAACTTTCAGTGAACGATTTTCTCGTCCGTTGTTGCGCACTCTCGATGGCAGCCCATCCAGAGTTTAATGCTTCGTTTGGGGGCGATTGCATTCTGTACCATGGTCCTGTGAATGTTGGTATAGCAATCGCACTTCCTGAAGAACGCGGAGGCGGCCTAGTCGTAGGAACGATTCGAAATGCTGATCAAAAGAGTTTACGGACGATTAGCCAAGAATCAGGTTATCTCTCTAGAAAAGCTCGAGAAAGTGGATTGTCTATCGAAGAAATGGGGGACACGACCTTCACAATCTCAAATTTAGGCATGTTCGGAGTTGAGCATTTTACGGCAATCATCAATCCGCCGAATAGTGCGATTCTCGCTGTTGGAGCTGCTGAAGAAAAACCAGTCGTTCGAGATGGTGAACTTGCTGTTGGGTATGAAATGTCTGCTACATTAAGCTTAGACCATCGAGTCATCGATGGGGCAATGGCAGCAAAGTACTTGTCAGCTCTAAAGGAATTGATTGAAAATCCCGCATCGTTACTTGTTTAAAGCGAAGGAGTGAATCATGACAACTAAGCCCTACACTGAATTACAGCCCAAAATTTATGATGGTGACGGCGATGCTTTAATGGAAGCAGATCGCCAAGCGAATCGACTCATCATCATGCCAAGCGGCAATCCAAGAAAAGCGACGAAACAGAGAGATCAAATCCGAATTCAATGGGGACAGTTCTTGCTTTCCGACATGATGGCAAGACGATATAGGACTCTAGTTTGTGGTGTGAATCCCGAAGATAACAGCCATGGCATCATAAGCACAATTGGAGAGCTGATTCCTACAAGCCAGTGGGACAATCAAAGTATTACAAAGTATGCCAATGATTACGCGCAGCGATCCCCAGACAAAGTATTGGTTTTGAAATTTGATATGGATGAAGT
>CAZVAE010000199.1:0-3434 GCA_964624985.1 uncultured Isosphaeraceae bacterium
ACATCAAAACGGTTCAGCATCAAATCGACATCACCCTCGTTGCCGAGCGGAAAATCCTCAACCCGCACCGAGTCATCAATCTTGACTCGTCCGAAATCTTCCTGTTGCATTGTCACTGTCACACCCCCAAAGCGAAGCACTTCATCAGGGATGATTGCCTCTTTTTCAACTGATACCACATGAGGCATCGCAATAATTGAAAACGATAAAAGTGTTGTTGTGAACATCAAAACTCTCCAGAGTGCGGCTTAGCAGAAGCCTAATAATGGCTCAAAATCGAATCAAGAGCAAATCAGAAGTGTCGATTTTGAAAACATAATTTGAGTAGCAAAAAGGGCATTTATCCTATAAAAAAACACCCGCTAGTCATCATAACTAGCGGGTGTTAAAAGTCAAAGAAAATTACTCAGGACATTCGCCCCAAGCGTCAACGATTGCCAATAAGTCGCCAATACCGACTGAGCCATCACCATTAACATCGCCAACTCCACCTGCTTCGCCCCACATATCTACAACAGTAAGCAAATCAGCAACGCCTACGGATCCATCCCCATTCGTGTCTGCAGGACATGGCGTAGAACTACATGGCTCTCCTGGACCATCAATCGTGATTGTTCCAGTACCTTCATCGCCGGAGCCACCCCAACTGCCTGCACTCCAACCACCTACGCGGATTAGGTATGAATCACCTTCAGAAACGTTTAAGTATGTTTCAGATGAGTATCCGCCACAACCGTCGCCATCGCCGTTACATGCAACCTGTGTTTTGTTTCCGCAGTTGCCTTCATAGACGACAAGGTCTGTATCGAAGTCTACAGAGTCGCATAAGCTAACGAGCATTGAACCACTTTCGCACGCTGTATATTCGAACCAAACGTCGGCATACATTTCGCCTAGGTATGTTCCCGAACATTGATCTTCGTTGTACGAATCGCTACTTGTTGAACCACCAATAGTTGTAAATGAATGTGTACCGTCTTCTACGATGCGAGCATCAACGCATTCATCATTATCAAGTGGTTCTGGAGGTTCAGGGAACTCATCCATATTATGCATAGCAAAGGCAGCTAGGATTTGCTCAGAGTGAGGTGTTCCGTTTTCAAGGTCACCATCGTCATCATCTAATGTGAGCCAGTCTGTTGTAATCGATGGGCTGATCCCATCACCTGAGTGCATGAGTATCGAGTTGATTGCTAGATTTGAAACTACACCGTGGCCAGTTTCAGGATACGCTTCTTCCATAATCTGCAATGTGTCCCACACGCATCCAGAAATGAGCTGGCCACAATCATGTATTCCGCCACTACAAGGGTATTGTTTGTTGTTATCTGCATTTCGGATTCCATTTGCACAATCGTCGCTAAAGAAACCTCGAGCGAGGTGGTTATCACCTGTTATCAACACCCCCATTACATCGCCCATTCCTTCACCATACTGGCCTTGGCCACTGCCACCAACTGCAACCAAATGGTGTCCATATTCATGGTGAACGACAACCGAAAAAGCTGTGTTACTACAGCCACCACCTGATGGATAAAAGTTAATGGATGAGTAATCATAAAAGGCGTTACATGTCCCGCTTACACCAACGTTTACAGGAAAGGATGTTTCATTTGCGATTGTTGGGTAATCTGGGTTGTACATAAGAGTAAAGTCACGAACTATATTACTTTGCAAGTATGCATTCACTTCAGCGCGATAGGATTCACTGTTGTTCGCAAAGTTATGCACGATATTTGGGTTACTGCTAGATTGTGAAATCTGACTATCAGAACCCGCATAATTGTTCACATTGAAATAAATCCCTTCAAGTTTAGAAAGGATGTTACCTGTACCATTGATTGAAAAGTTTCCGTAAGCATCAGCGTATGCTGTGTTACCACCAAGGGTCACCTTCGCATAAGGAAGGCCTGCTGCTGACTCTGGATCACACACATCCGCACCCGAACTTTCGGTTGCCATACCTGAAACACTTCCGTCTACATGTAAAATCAAGTTCTTTTGATGTACGATTTCGCCTGTAAGGGCATCGACAATGAGTTCTGCTTTTTGATAGTTTGATGAATCCGAGTTATCTCCAACTTGGGCTTCATACACAAGAACCGCCCGCGGTTCCATGTGTTCTGTCAATGTCCCTGCGTATACCATTAATCTTGGTTCTGTCGTTCGGACTGCTGAACCAAATTGAGTTGCCGCTGCCATCAAAGCAAGTGCATTGCTATTTATTGCTCGTTTAGGTTTTTTGAATCCTTTAACATCGCGAAAATCAACAGTCGCACTGACGATTGGGTTTCCATCGACGTTTCGACATAGCACCATGAGGCGAGTGCCATACACTGGCAATCCATCAATTGTTTGTTTGTAATACACACCTGTGAATTTGTACGCACCTGTATCATGGTTGTACATAATTGGCTGAATGTGGTGACCATCTAAGAATGGACCTTCTGCAAGAAACTCATCTGCATCTACACCTAACGCATTCGACCAGGTATTGATAAAGTTCTGAGCAGCTCTTTGAGGAGTTTTGCCTGTAGCCAGATCTGGAGCGACCATTTTTGTAATCTTTCCAGCTTCTTTATGAGTTCGAAGTTTCGGATGATTCTCTTGGAGTTGACTGAGTGAAAGCTGCGAATTTGGGCTTGCAAATGCGAATGGGGTTGCTGCACAAATTGCGGCTATCGCGATAAGTTTCCGAACTGGAGTGTACATGGAGATTTTCCTCTTTCTGTTTCTTTGGTGAAATGTGCAGAATCCACACTCTACACACGCACCTATTCGCACTTAAATTGTGCTTGGTTTCCTTTAAAAAGCAATTGAATGCGATAATAACTCTTTATTCAAGTCAAAAAAGGGTGTTTTATGGTCCAAAATTGAAATAATTCTCATTTATTGACCTCTAAGGTGCAACATCCACTTTAAACGTACGAATATATGAACAACTTTCGGCCTACATAGCTCCCTCCCTCCTTGCAGGTAATTTACTTGCAATACCCAAAACCCCGATCGTCGGCTTGACCGACGACGGGGTTTTTATTCGCAGAATGAACATAATCGGTACACTTGATTGAAATGAACCGTGCTCCATCCTTGTTTCTATTGCTGTATACATGGGCGCTGACCCTTCTAGGGCTCAAAATGTCTTTACCCGCTCTACCGTATCTAGAAGCAGTGTTTCAGGTACCAGAAAGTGCGATTAGAGCATCCGTCACTGGCTTCTTCTTTGCGTTTGGGATTGGGCAACTCTTTTGGGGTTACATCTCAGATATATATGGAAGAAAAAAACCACTGATAGTCGGGCTCTTTGTTACAGCAATTGGAACAATTCTCGCTCTATCAAGCGAGTCGCTGACGGTTTATATCATTGGTCGCTGCATTGAAGGCGTAGGTCTTGCTTCAGTGAGTCCTATTGCAAGAGCGATTCTGTTTGAAAC
>CAZVAE010000200.1:0-3430 GCA_964624985.1 uncultured Isosphaeraceae bacterium
TTGGGTCAATTCACAGAGAACTTACCACTCTGTGATAAGAAGGATTGAGGATTATGGAACGAAATTGTGTCAATAAGGGAAGGTGAGTGGCCGCGACTTGCAAGTTCAAGTCTACACTTTGGTACAGCAAGGGGGTCACTAGGCCCCCAGTCGCCAGCCGAGTTTATCCATAAGCGATCTGTACCATGCATTTCAATAATGTCAGCAGCGCGTTGAGGTGTACATTTGCTGTCGGGATACAACGTCATCCCAGCCCAATAGCCTCGATCGAGTACTGCCCTCACAGTATGTTCCTCGACGTGGTCAATCAAAACTCTGTCTTGTGATAGTGAAGTGTTCTCGATTGCATCCTTTATCAACATTGTTCCCTTGAGTTTGTCTTCAAGATGAGGAGTATGGACGAGAACAAGTTGGTTTAATGATTCTGCTAATGCAAGTTGCTCTTCTAAAATGATTAATTCATTTTTGCTGTTTTTGTTTAACCCAATTTCACCAATACCTAGCACGTTGTCACACTCGATAAAGTCAGGGATGATGCCAATCACTTCGCGAGCAAAGCCAACATCCTCTGCTTCTTTTGGATTGATGCAGAGCCAACAGTGGTGATTGATGCCATAGTTTGATGCTCGCTTGGGTTCGGTGTCCGTGAGTTGTCGAAAGTAATCGAAAAAGCCCTGCGAACTACTTCGATCAAATCCAGCCCAAAATGCTGGTTCTGTGATTGCGACACAACCTGCTTGTGCCATTCGCTGGTAATCATCAGTCGTCCTAGAGACCATGTGGATGTGTGGGTCTATATATGCCATTATGGAGCTGGTGGAACCGCGCCACTTGCGCCTTTTGTTCCCGCCTCATCAATGGGTTCAATTGAATGATCACTCAACAACAACAAAATACGTTCAGCACGACCTTCTGTATCGCTTTGCAACTCCTTTATACACTGTTGCAGTGCTTCAATTCTGAAGTCGACATCTTTACCATTACAACGGTCAATGCGATCTAGGAATGCAGCAATATCTAACACCTTTGCTCTATGCTCAAGGAAGTAACGATCGATAACTTCAGTTTGGTTCATTTCATTTGTAGGCATCACATGTTGATTCTACATGAGTTCGTCGATGGCCTGTCGAACGATATTCTCATCAAGTTGATGAATATCAACGGGTTTTTCAATCCCCTCTAACATCAGTAATGTAAGGATTCCGCCAAGGTGTTGTCTGAATTCTTCGATCCCTTGCATTAAATCAGGATGTAATAACTCTGGGTGGTTTGTTGGAAAACCCAATTGTTGAAGGAGCGAAATGATTCGTTTTGCGATAGAGTTATCCAGAAGCCCAAGCAGAACACTACACCGCAAATCAATGGCTAAACCGATTGCGACAGCATCTCCGTGCGAAAGGGTGTAATCGGTTAACGGCTCTAACTTATGCGCTGCCCAATGACCGAAATCAAGTGGGCGAGCATTAAGGCGTTCAAAAGGATCACCACCACCAGTGATATGTTGAAGGTGCAGCATTGCGGATTGTTGGAGAATGGATGCCATTGTTTTTAGATCGCGCTCCAATAGAAGATTTTTGTTTGTTTCTATCTCTTCTAACAAACCCACATCTTTAATCAATGCAACTTTGATTGCCTCGCTCAACCCCGAGCGCCAGTGCACATCATCTAGAGTTTCAAGAAGTGAGCAATCATTAATGACTGCGTAGGGTGGATCAAATACACCTAAAAAGTTTTTTTTACCAAACTGATTGACACCATTTTTTACACCTACTCCAGAATCACCCTGAGACAATGTCGTTGAAGGCATCCGTACGAGAGGAATACCCCGATGTGCAATTGATGCGGTATATCCGACCGCATCTAGAACGGCACCGCCACCAATGACAAAAATACAAGATTTTCGACAGACATTATTTGTATTGACACCATCCAAGATCGTTTGAATCGTCGCGGTATTGTTCTTAGCCGACTCACCACCTGTGATGATGAGGGGTTCACTCGTTGCAAACTTGCTTCTTTCTTGCCATGTTAAGAGTGAAGAGCGTAAAGAGGCGTTCGCGGAAAACAGACCCTCATCCACAACAATGAACGTTGTCAACGGTTGTAATTGACAGAAAACCTCATCAAGAACTCCTCCTTCTTGAAATGCGTTTTGAGTGCATCGAAGTCGATGTGTCCACTCAACCGAAAAAGGAGCATTTACTTCAAACTCGAATTCCATTAGTTGCTATCCATATCGTGTACATTTGGCAGATTAATTTCTGGAGACCAATCGAGCCAATCATCATCCACATCTTCTTCAAGTGTGAAGGCATACCCTTCTGGTGCAATTGCTCCAACATCATTCGGAGTCGCAAATGATATTCCACCTTTAACCCATGAAGTTATTGGTCCCGCCTGAAGGTCAATCCCTAGTAGATTTGCATCGATGCGAATGCCACTTACGTTCCAAAATACGGAGTTTGTTCGAATGAGAGGTGTATACAAATCTTGGATGTAGCATCCAAGTCGCACAGTTGAAGCATTCTTTGCCAACATGATTGATTGAATCATGCCGACTTCTATACCCTTATAGAAAATTGGCGACCCTATTGAAAGGTTGTCAGCAGAACCAGCGATAAGAACGTATGGTGCGCCTCCAGTTTGTGTGGGATGAGGAGATCCGTTAAATGTAAAAGTTTGCTCACCACTGCCGGGTAGTACTGCGATATATCTTGGTCCCACAATCGTTTCAAGACCTTGGACACCCTGTAATGAAACTGAAGGATGTACGACCCACCAGGCTGAACCTTCCCGAGCAAGGGATGATGCGTGGTTTTGAAGTCTTGCGTGGACGAGTACTTCTGTTGAATCTTCACTCAGTTGTATCGACTCGACCCTGCCCACGATGGTACCCCTATACATAACAGGTGATTCTGGTGTGATGCCATTGGCGTCTTCGAAGGCTATCGTTATCAGCGGTCCCTTTGCGAGTTGCCATTGTACGAAAAGTCCAAGTGCGATGAGGACGGCAATGCATGGGACAACCCATGCAAAAGAAAAAGATCTATTCGGCAACTTTACGATGTCAGCTGTTTCTGAGTTGTTTGTCATGGTGTTTCTGGTCTCCACAACATACGTGCATCAAAGTTGGCGGATGCAATCATTGTCAATACTACTACTGCTGCGAACGCAATGAGTCCAGGTTCGCTGTGTACAGAAGCAAATGTACCGAGTTTGACAACAGCGACCAAAATCGCGACTAAGAAAACATCAAGCATTGACCAGCGACCGATGAGTTCGATTAGTTGAAACAATGTTGAGTTATATTTTGAGGTTTGCCTTTTCCATGAAACACAAAGGTAAAACAGTCCAATAATTTTTAACAGTGGAATAACGATTGAACAAAACAAAACTAAAACAGCCACACCAGGAGTACCACTCTTCCATA
>CAZVAE010000201.1:0-3425 GCA_964624985.1 uncultured Isosphaeraceae bacterium
GCAATTAAGGTTATGCGCTCTGGGGTGACTTCTCGAAGTGCGATGAGGCGTTTTGAGTATGAATCTCAAATTCTAGGTAGATTAAGTCATCGATGTATTGCACAAGTGTATGAAGCGGGTACCTACGATGATGGCACAGGAGGTGTCCCCTACTTCGCAATGGAATATATTGCAGGTGCAAAGACATTGCTTGAGTATGCAAAACAAAAAGATTTAAATGTAAATGACCGTCTTGTTCTGTTTGATCAAGTCTGTGATGCAGTTCATCACGGTCACTTAAAGGGGATCATTCACCGCGACTTAAAACCAGATAACATTTTAGTAGATAGTTCAGGAAATCCAAAAGTTATCGATTTCGGTGTTGCTCGTTCGACTGATTCGGATATGGCTGTCACTACGTTACAAACAAATGTTGGGCAACTGATTGGCACTGTGCAATACATGATCCCAGAGCAATGTGAAGCCGATCCAGATTTAATTGATGCTCGCAGTGATGTCTACTCACTTGGCGTTATTTTGTATGAGTTACTTACTGGACAAACTCCTTATAACTTGTCCTCCATCCCAATTTACGAAGCGGCACGAGTCATTCGTGAACAACAGCCGACAAAGATGACAACTATTTCTGATGGTATTGGTGGAGATCTTGAGACGATTGTTTCGAAGTCAATGGATAAGGATCGAGATCGCAGATACCAATCGTCGTATGAACTTGGACAGGACATTACACGATTCCTTGAGAACGAACCTATTCACGCAAGACGTGCGAGCATGGTCTACCAACTTAAGATGTTTGCACGGCGTAATAGAGCAATCGTTGCAACAGTTGTGACAATTGTAATAGCTCTAGTTATTGCAACGACTGTCAGCGTTTATGCAGGGATTCGTGCCTCTAATGCTGAAGCAAAAGCCATTGTAGATCGCGATCGCGCAATCGAGGCAGAGCAAGCAATTGCGTTGGAACATCAACGTGCTTTGGCTGCAGAACAAGTAGCCAAAGATGCACTCTCGAGAGCGGAGGATTCCCACAAAGAAACACAAATAGCTATGGAAGAAACTCGAGAAATCTTTCAGATGATGATTTCTATTGCAGACTTCAATAAAGACCTCCTTGCACTTGGTGCACCTCGAAATGCGCAAGGTAAAACGCTTTCAGTGCATGATATTTTGCTTGTTGCAACGGATGATATTAGGGAGCGTTTTGGCCATGAGCCAAATCTAGAAGCGCCTGCACGTGTCGCCGTTGGAACCTTGTTATGGGAGATGGGTGATTTAGAGCCTGCACGAGAGCAGCTAGAAAGGGCGATCTTTTTATTTAACTCAATGGGCAATAACGAACGTGTTGAAGAACACTTACAAGCAGCTATTACGTATGCGAAAGTTTTGCTTGATTTAGGCGATTATCAAGCGGCCAAGGAAGTCGTAGATAAAGTGATAGAGGGTGGATCGCAAGTTCTTCCTGCCGGCAGTTCCTCGGCTGAGGTGCTTGCAGCTAGGGATTTACTTGCAGATATTTTTGCTTTCACGCTGATAGAAGCCGATGAAATGCTAGAGATACGTCGTGAGGTCCTTTCAGCCATCGATGAAGGCGCCGTGGTGAGCCAAGAATTTGAGCTTGGAGCGAGAGTAGCATTTGCAGAGGGTCTTTCGCTTCGAGAGGTAATGTCTGGAGCAGCAGAGGTAGGCCCCTTGGGCCGAGAAGCTACCGAGTTATTGCTGGATTTGATACCTCAGCTAAAGGAGGAGCTGGGCAGTTTACACCCCGTAACAATTGACGCCCGTCTCACATACGCTGGCTGCGTTGCCAGAGAGCTTAGATATAGCGAAGCAGTCGATCTCCTTGAAGGAATTCATCGCGATGCTGTGAAAGTTTATGGCCCTTTACATTTGAGGACTGCAGAGGCCGCAAATGCTCTTGGAGTGTATTACATGTACACAGGTAATCCTAAATCAGAATCATCATATTGGGAAGCGCTTGAAATTTACTCCTCTCTTGTTGACAGCGATAACCAGGCACTCATGAGATGCAAATCTATGTTATCCAACTTATTAGTAGGTGAAGAGAGATATGATGAAGCCGAAAAACTCTTAAGAGAAAATATGCTTGTCATTTCAGATGATAAAGGAGAAGAGGGTTTAGTTAGTAGTATAAATACCAAGGGTTCGTTGTCATACGCTCTTCTTATGCAAGGTAAATTTGATGAGGGCCTACCTCTTTGGCATGAGGTCGTTGATTATCTTATGCAACTTGAAGCAGGTGAGGCGACTAGCGGACTTGGGGGGATGAAATTTATACGCGCAAAGGCATATATCGTCAATGGACATCCAGATGCGGATAAGGTCGTCGACGAAATGTTTGCTGAAGAAACTCGTATACATGGTAAATACAGTGTGCAAAATTTCCGTTGGTGGTTTGGTTTGGTTCAAGGTTATTTGGAGGTTGGCAATGTTGAACGAGCGATTGAACTTCAACTTGATGCCGTTGACCAGGCTCGTGAAATCGCTATAAGCGAGGGCAAGGATATGCTTGATTTGTACAAGATGCAACTTGAGCTAGCGAACATGTACGAAGAGGCAGAACGATTTGATGAGGGGATAGACTTGCTTTCAGAACTTATTCCACCTCTTGAAGAGAGAGTCGGTTTATATGATCGCCTTGTCATTGTGGCAAAAATGATTTTAGCGAAATCAAAATTCAAAACAGATCATACTGAAGAGGCAATATCAATGACTACAGCTCTTCATGTTTCATTATCAGATGAGCTTGGAGTTGAAGATTCGTTGAAAAAGAATGTTGAAACTCAATGGATAAATATGCTTATTGATCTTGATCGATGGAGTGAAGTTGACGAGAAGATGGAAGCGAGGTTTGTTCGACAGAATGATAATCCAGAATTGTTATTGGATTTTGCTAAGAATATCATTCAAAATCTTCATAATGAATATAAGGAGCGCTATTCCGATTTAGCATTGAAAGCAACCCAGCGTGCTGTTTCAATTAAAGGAGAGCTAGCCTCCGAAGCTACATTTGCACTCGCAGAAGTGCACTTGTCTCGGAAAGAGTATGTAGAGGCATCGAATTGGTATGCAAAATCAATCGCTTTCGCTGACGAAGACAATGAAGATGTTGAAATGTACCGAGAGAAACTTAAAGAAGTTACCGCAAGATTGAAAGAGACTATTGAAGAGTGACAAATCCTCTGCTCATCTCGACCTGGTCGTTTTCGCTTCCGATTATTGAAGCCGAATATCCGAAACTTGCCACCGTTGGTTCCGCATTGGATGTTGTTGAAGCATGCGCGATTGCTGCGGAATCTGATGATTCAATTGACTCCGTAGGTTATGGCGGATTGCCCGACCGCGAAGGCCGTTGTACATTTGATGCTCCACTGATGCTTTCACCACCAAAAAGTGGGTCGGTATGT
>CAZVAE010000202.1:0-3419 GCA_964624985.1 uncultured Isosphaeraceae bacterium
GCTTTCCTGAATCGCCTCGTAAACCGTCCCCATTCCACCTGATCCAATTGCCCTTCGAACCTTGTAGTCCCCAATCTTGTCAGGGATGTTTGTACGATTTCGCTCTGGCTGTGGTTCTATAGTTTCAGCATTCTCATCACTCATGCAAGAATTGTATCGGATGCTACGATAACGACATGTCAATACCAATTACAACAACGTTTAATTTTGACGGATACTCAATTGTTGAATACAAAGGCGTTGTCCGCGGCATCATCGTACGTTCTCCCACTATTGCGCAGGGGATTCTAGGTGGCCTAAAGAACATCGTTGGCGGGAAAATTGGCGCATATACTGAAATGTGTGAACAAACTCGCCAGGAAGCGTATCAGCACCTTCTTGAACACGCAGAGCAACTTGGAGCAAATGCTGTTGTTGGTTTTCGATATGACTCTTCAGATATAGGCGACTCTTCTACTGAAGTCCTGTGCTATGGAACAGCTGTTGTTATTGAGAAACAATAATGATTTCTGCCATCATTACAATTCTCGTTGGTTCTGCAGTAGTGGCACTCATCCTCGCTCCAATACTTCAGTTTGCCTTCAAAGTTATTGTTTGTGAACGTAATTCCTTCCGAGATTCCTATCGAATTTGCTTCTTTGCCACTATTGCTGAAGGTGTAGTGTCTCTCTTAATCCCCGTCATGATTGGAGCATTTGACGGGGCTGTCGATTACCTTGAGAGTTCTAACCTCATTGCGGATATTTCTGGATCAGTATTACAAGTCTTGGTGTTCACATATCTCATTACCAAAGAGCTAGGCGATCTTCGTAAATCTTTTATTATTGCCATTCTGTTTACTGGCTTATCGTTGCTAATCTTCTTCCTCCTTTTTACGGTACTCTTCGCAGGAATTTTAGTCGTTGCCTAAGCTTGTTTATGCCCAAGCACTCGACGTGCTTGATGTACATCAATAAACGGAAAGATCACAATTACAGCGAATTGAAGAATGCCTGCTCCAATATAAATTGAGGGTATTGTGAATGCTTCACTTACAACTCCTGAACATTTATATCCAATTGTTGTTGATAAATTCAATATTGCCATATACGCAGTAAACTGAGTTGCTGCAACTTTCGGCCAAGAAACGGTCATATACATTGCAAAGAGAGAAGTCGAAATCATGCTTGCCATCCAAGTGTCTATCAAGATATATCCAATGACAACATTTTTATCGTGCCAATCAAACCAAGGAATAATGCCAGACTCTGGGGAAGCTAGCCCAAATGATGCATAACTCAAAGCAAGAATAATGCATCCAAATGTAGCAACACGCTTTGGACCAAAGACATCCGAGAGAATCCCGCCAACAATAGCCCCAGCAAGCCCTAGAAAGACACCATACCCACCTTCAATATTCGTATAGTCGGTTGGCTCCCAATTTAATTTTTGGATGTATAGAACCTTAGCTATAGGCGAAAGAATGCCGCTTGCAATAAACATCACCAGTCCAACAAGACCTGCAAGAATTGTTGACTTCAAAGAGAAAGCACGTCGAAGGAATCCAAATAGTTGAGCAATATTGTTCTCGGATTGTTCAGAACTTACATAACTTGATGTTCCTTTTGACCATGGGAAAAGTTTCTCACCTTTCCGTTCAGGTAAAAAGAGAGGAACAAGCATGATGATTAGCAACATGCCAATCAAGAGGATGAATGCAGATGTTAATCCATCTTCAAAAAACATGCTAATCAAGAGGAAGAGCGCATGTGTTAATCCATCTCCAAAAAACATGCTAATCAAGAGGATGAGCGCATGTGTTAATCCATCTTCAAACACCACCCAACTCAAACATGCTCCACCTAAGAAAGTACCTATAAATTTAGAACCATACATTAAGCCATTTACTCGACCACGTTCTGATTCTCTTAACAAGTCAACCGCGAGTGCATCAACTGACACATCTTGAAGTGAATTGAAGACGTTATGAATAAAAACTAGCCATCCAAAGAGAGTGAGGTGTATTTCTGGATTTGGAACAAATGACATTGCTCCAATTGTCAAAACCATCCCAAATTGTGCAAGGAGTATCCAAGGTCTCCGTCTGCCCATTGCTGAGGCGCCCCATCTATCAATCATCGGACCCCAAACCCACTTCAACGCCCAGGGGAGAGTAGCCATGGCGACGAGTGAACCCACAGCAAGTTCATCCTTACCGAGGTGCACAAGGTACGCAGCAAAAGTAATCGTCACAAACCCGAATGGAATCCCTTGAGCGATATAGAGAATGCAAAGCGTGAAAAGCCGAATAAGAGGATAATCAGTGAGGTTCAAATTCGGTTTACTTTCGTTCATTTAGTGCTCATGGTATCCTATCGCGTTCAGGTCCATTGGCGCAGTTGGCTAGCGCGCTTGCATGACACGCAAGAGGTCACTGGTTCGAGCCCAGTATGGACCATTCATTAAGACGGCAAGAAGTTTTACTTCAGCCGTCTTTATTAAATGGTCCAAGAGAGCATATTCAGAAATAATCTTGCACCAGGAGGGCGAAACGTGTACGCTTTTGGTACCTAGGATAGGTCCCTAGGCATTACATCATCAATCGAAGGAGAGAGACATGAAAGTACCAATCGCACTTATCGCTGCTGCAACAATCATCGCAGGCGGTCAACTTGTTCAATCTGAGCAAGGTCGTACCAATCCAAGACTCACAACTGAAACACATATATCAACCGGCCAAGACCGTGGTCTATGGGGAGCGTGCTGCCTTGCAGATGGTTCATGCGTCATGGATTATGGAAGTAATTGCTATGCTCTTTATGGTGGCACGTATCTCGGTGGAGAATGTAGTGATAACCCTTGTCCAGATCCAATAGGTGCATGCTGTAACAATGCAGGACCGCTAGACCCAACTTGTGACCTCTATACAGAAACTGATTGTGAAGTATATGGAGGCTACTGGCAGGGTGGTGCAACTGATTGCGAAACAGCTGGATGTGAGATGGACCCACCTGGATCTTGTTGTCTACCGTATGGTGGATGTGAAATTATGACGTCGTGGGAATGTGACAATGAATATATGGATGATGGTGGAATGGCTGGAGATAATTGGCAGCCGTATACAACATGTGAAGAAGCGGACTGTGCTCCAACGTGTGACCCAGCTGGATTCTTTGATAACGTTGCATACCCACTCACGATTTCATGTCAAGATGGACCAACAGCATGGCCAAGTGGTGATCCATCGCAAATGGGGTGTTATGATTCGGGAGGTTTTCATGAATACATCAAAATTGATCTGAATGGTGACAACGCCCCTGAAACAATTATGCGGAAATCCTGTGCAAATGAAATGGAATTCAATAATGGCCGAGTCCTTGTGGGCGGAGAAAGTACCGGGACAGTCCAGATGCTTGATCTGCTTGACATTCACCCCGATG
>CAZVAE010000203.1:0-3411 GCA_964624985.1 uncultured Isosphaeraceae bacterium
AGTCGCCTTCTTGCGAGTAGCTTTTTTACGTGTAGCTTTCTTACGGGTAGCTTTTTTCCTCGTAGCTTTCTTTCTGGCCATGATCATTGACCTCCTTGTTTCAACAATACGCGCGTTTGGACCACTGACGGACTATCCGTCAATAAAGTTTTAACCGTATCGGGCTTACTTTGGAAGAGCCTTTACATATTTTTTTTTAACAAAGGCAATACAACTTGCAACTTACATAACTGATTCAACTGTTGCTTTTGTCAAAAAAGTGGGTGTACACTTGCGTACGTACGCTTTTTTAACTTTAAAGTAAGTTTTATTTTAAAGCTATACATAGTTGTAAGTTTTTTATTTTTTTGCACTTACAACAAACAATTGTTTCAATTTTGTATCAACCTTAAGATAACTTACGTTATACATAGTTTGTACAACAAGTGACGGTGTTATTGTTTCGTTCCATTATTCAGTAAACATATCATGTATAAAAAAGTTAAAAAAACTCACAATATTTTGAAAATGACTTGTATCCTTCGTACAAAGTATGACTCCTATCAATCAACACACATTGAGTAATGGGCTAACAATTTTTACTCATTTTATCCCCGGAGTAAAAACCGTTGCCTTACATTGGGGCGTTCGTGCTGGTGTTGCAATGAATGCTCGTGACGGGGAGAGCACTATTCTTGCGGAACTTATACAGCGCGGCGTACGTGGGTTGAACGCGAAAGAGCATAACGATGCCCTCGATGCGATTGGTGTGAAAAAACAGGTTTCCTGCGGGATAGAATACCTCAGAATATCCTCCGTAATGCTTGGAAATCGCGTTATTGAGGCCATTCCGCTCCTTGGGGCGTACATCACTAGCCCCACCCTCCCAGAAGAACACCTCAATCCATGTAAGAGTCTTTGTTTGCAATCTATTCAATCTATTCAAGACAACCCATCCCATCTAGCATCGATTGAGTTAAACAAGCACCATCTCCCTTCTCCATATAACCGTTCCTCCTATGGAACAGTTGAAACGATTGAACAAGCAACAATAACTCAGTTGCAACAGACATATAAACGTTTGTTTCTCCCAAAAGATTCAATTCTTGTTCTTGGCGGTGATGTCGATCATGAACAGATCATTAAACGTGTTGAAGAGCATACTTCTGGATGGACTGGCGATGTTGATGGCACCACCATCAAAGAAGTGCCTTCACAACGCGGCGTGCATTGGATTCAACAAGATACTTCACAGGTGCATCTTGCATTTGCTTTTGATGGACCCACTGCAAGCAGTCCAAATTCCATTCTTGAATCTGTTGCTATTTCAGTTTTTGGAGGAGCGACCAGTGGTCGTTTGTTTACACAAGTTCGCCAGCGAAGGTCGCTTTGTTACAGTGTTTCAGCTCAATACGCCCCTACAAAAGAACGTTCAGTTGTGCGAATGCACGCAGGAACAACTCCAGAACGTGCTGAAGAAACAGCGCAGGTTTGTTTAGAACAACTTGCAGAACTCAAAAACGGAATCACCGAGGAAGAATTCCTACGGACAATTCAACGGATGAAGTCACGCACCGTGATGCATGGGGAATCAACTTCCGCCAGAGCAACATCGATTTGGGGAGATCAATACGCGCTTGGAAAGGCAAGGACACTTGAAGAGCGCTTGAAGGAGATAGAAGCAGTCAAACACTCAGATGTTAACACTTGGCTTGAAGAACGTGAATTTGGAACAATAACTTGCGTTGCTGTTGGCCCCGAAAAGTTACATATAGAACACCCACTGGTCTAGCACTCTTTGTCCAGTCTTACTTTAATCAACTGGCACTTCTGCGAGACATGGCGGTTGTATTTCACCACCCAAAGAGGGATTTGCAGGATCATACAACTCTTTTACTTCTTCTCCATTCACAAGTCGTGCTGAAAACCTAGAGAGCATCGCGTCGACCTCCGGGCTGTAAAAGCCAGTTTCTGCATCGATTGCGTTGTGGCCAAACAAGCCGACGGTTACTGAACTCAACTCAACTTCATCGTTGTGATAAAAGAAGGCTTCAAACCCCTGCTTTCGAAGCTCTGTTGCATACTTTTCTGCAGCACGTCTTCGTATCTCTGGTGGAAAGAGGCCACTGTCAAAATCACCCCAAACAGCAACTTCTAGCGTGAAAATTGGAACGATCGTTGGGAACTCTCTTCGTATTGTCCAAAGATCATAGGGATGAAGGTTCTTGGTTGTTCGTGGTGGCTTGTATTTGACTAAGAAGACCTGGGGGAACATCGCTCGACCGCCAGCGGTTGCACTGCGTAAAGTCGCCATGTCACGCTTCGCCTGTGGGTCGTCATAGCCCGAATACTGTCCAAATGTAAGGACTGTGCCTCGACTTCTTTGTCGAGGTTCAAGTGAGCGACCAAGTTCTGGAAATTGCATTGAGAGTTGAGATTTCATCATTGCCGCTTGTTGAGCGTGTTGAGGACCAGTGAACGTCGAAACGACGATGACGAAAACCTCTCTCTCTTGCTTGGTCGGCTCGAAAGAGTTAATTGAATCTGTGACGTCAACCTCTCCAAAGTCCCAGTTTGAAACGTCTAAATCATCGTTTAAAGGGGGGGCAGAACGTGTTCTTGGAGTCTCTGTCTCTTGGCTGCAATTTGGCAAAACAGTAAGAAGTAAAGCGAGAACGATGAGGATGTTTTGACCAGCCATACATCGCTATCCTACTCCCAATATTGTGGGTTGAAAACCCGCTTTTTGGTGCCGTAATGCGTGGTGATATCGGACTTTACGAAAACTTTGAAAAAACTCGCAAAGTTCAAGTAAACAACCCCAGAAGTTCGATAAAAATAGAGTACTCATCGGTATGCTTGGTGGCTCCGATGATTCAACTGTATTGCTTCGGGTTAGGGAAGTAGATAGGGACTTTTGAGGAAACAGTCGCTACGCGGCAAAGAAAAGGTGTTAGAAATGTCTGAAATATCCGTCATCGGAAACGCAATTCCAGGGAACGCGCAGTCTCCCCCTGCAGCACCAACCAAACCGGTTGAAGTGAATGCTCCTTCAGTAGATCACGTAGAGACTGAACGAACTGATTGTGTGGACTTCTCACAACAAGCACTACTGCTTGAAAAATTGCAACAATTGCCAAATGTGCGTCAAGAAAAAATTGACGCGATTAAGCAAGCAATTGCTAACAATTCGTATCTCACCGATGATAAGTTGGATTTAGCGATTAATCGAATGATCGATGAGATTGAGTTGTAGCGAAAAACCCGTTTGAAAAACAATAAAACACTTCTCACAATTGGCGCGGTTTCGTGCCTTTTTCTGTTCTTTGTTAGTTGTACGTCCAAGCCCAGGCTAGGACCAAAACAAAGTGCCAACTGGGCTTATGTGCCACAAACCATTGAAATCCATCCCCTTAGTCGATTTAGAAATCC
>CAZVAE010000204.1:0-3411 GCA_964624985.1 uncultured Isosphaeraceae bacterium
TTGTCATCGAAAATCACAGAACTCGTTATCGGACGATATACGTTGGCAATTTGGGCAAATCTTACGACTTCTAATGTTGTACCGCCCTGATTCTCACAATAGAACATATCAAAGGCAGAGTCACACTCTCAGTGGCTCGATTTTAGACTAGATGTATACACCAACTCTACAATCTCCCCAAAGGGGCATTGCCCTCCTTGAAGTTATGATTGCCGTAGGATTGCTGACATGTGCTGTTGTCGCTATTAGTTCTGCGATTGTTGCTGGGCAGCAACAAAGTTTGGAGGCCCGAATGACCATCGCGAGTTCTATCGCGGCTGAGTCGTTGCTTGCTCAACTTTCAAAAGAACCTTGGGAGTCTATCGATGAATGGCATGGATATACAGAAGAGATAGGCACTATTGTTGACCCAACAGGGCTACCAGTCGGAGGCGATTGGGATTCAATTGGCCGAAAAGTCTCCATCGAGGAAAGTGATATGTTCGTCGATGTGCTTCAAGTGTACATTGTTGGTCGTACTGTTACAGTAACCGCTTTCAATGAAGATGGTAGAGAACTTTCTTCACTACAGCGGTTCATTCCGGAGCCTCAGTCATGAACCGGCGTGGACTATCACTCTTAGAAATGACTCTTGCTATTGGAATCACCTCTGTCATAGGCGCTGCCATAGCTGCGATGATGGCTGCTTCAGCGAATAGTCTTTCCGCAAAAGATGATGGGAGGCAGTCTGCGATCAGAGTAGCAACGACGCAAGTTCGCTTAGGTGCTTACATCGCACCTTCAAGATGTATCGTCAATAAAAGCAACGATCAAATCACACTTTGGTTTGAGGATACTGATGATAGTAAAACAGTTCATGCATCAGAGGTTCGTTGGATTCAGTTTGATGAAGAATCCAATATCTTGGTTGTAAAATTCATAGACTTCCCAACTCATTGGACCCAGTCATTAATCGATGACGCAAACATCGAATGTTCCTCACTTACAGATTACGATTTACTTCTAACTTCATTTGAATCAAGTAATTTGATAGACTCAATTCCTCTTGTCGATTCAATTCAATCGTGCCAATTCTGGATTAATACGCCAAATCACCTTGATGCGACACAAGTCAGCGTTCGATTTTCACTTGAATCGAACCTCGGTACCACAATTGATTCAATCATTGATGAAACTATCCGCCTTCATCAACTTCCTTCGGAGGAGCAATGAAAAAGATAACGGTAAACTCACTACAAAAGCATAACCGACGCGGAATCGCCCTCATGCTCGTCATGGTTGCTGTACTCATCACTGGTGGAATGGCCGTGGCGTATTTTGGTTCAAGAGATAACTCAATTGCGATCAGTAAAAACATAACTTCGTCTGCAAATGCTCGAACAGTCGCGGAATCTGGTCTTGATATTGCAGTAGCAATACTCGAAACAAATTCAGACTGGCGAATACAACACATTGATGGGAGAATCTTAGAAAATTACGCAATCGGTCAAGGCACAGTTTCAGTTTCTATTATCGATACTGACACTGAACTACCACCTACAGAATCTACACTCAATGTTCGAATTACAGTTGAATCAACTGTAGATGGACGCACACAACGAACTGAGGCAAATGCAACCATTATTCCTGACGAAGAAGCGTTTGATGTAGATTTCAGTGAATTCGCAGTCTTTGCAGAAAATCGCATATCAATGAGTGGATCTTCTACGATTCAAAATTGGTCAGCTGCACCAGAAACCTCAAATCAAAATGTACACATCGGCACACTATCTACTAGCCCTATGTCAGTTCGCTTTGATTCATCTCGATCAAGAGGGAATCTAGAACTTCATACACCTGAACATGCCTCTTCAATGGTTGCATCAAAATCGATTGCGACGAATCATTTTTCTGACTCTTTACCTTTTTTGGATTCTCCACCTCCACCTATCGACTCGCGTTCGCTAATGCTCTCACAGAAGATGAATAAAGCTTTTGATGCTTCAGATTGGGTTGACCGTTTTGTAACAAACAGATCAACATACACTTTTACACGCTCACCCTCTGCAATTGTTGTTGATGAGGGGTCGTATGAAATGCACGAGCTTTCGCTTACTCCAAACTTGGGACTCGAGATACACGGTGATGTTGTCATTTCTATAGAAGACGATTTTTCAATGTCTCATTCAGAAATAATTCTTGTAGGTGATTCTACTCTCACCGTTCATTTCGGAGGTGACGTGGACATTACATCGAGTTACATTGGAAACGAAACACGATCAACCCGTTCATGGATGGACCCAACTCGAGTCCAGTTGTTTGGTCATGAAAATGATGATTGGAACATCTCTGGAAGTTCAACTTTAAAAGGTGAAATTTACGCACCATCTGGTGACATCACGCTTAGTGGTTCTACAACTCTATGCGGTCGGATTGCGGGAGAGGAAGTGACTTTACGAGGATCTTCAAGTGTTCTATATGACCCCTCTTTAGATAATGGAGGATTTGCAGATAGCGATGGAATGTTGTATGAGGAGAATGGGGATCTTGTATCTGAAGTTCGTCAGTTAACTGAACTCTCGCCTACTTTGTTAGATTCAATCGAACATGCTATTTCCTCAACTGACACTGATGATTACAACTTAAATAGTTACAACTCAAGGTGGCAGTCTGAGCCAACACCGAGACCACATGAAGTTATATATGTTCTTCTTGTCTACGGTGTGGATACAGAACGCTGGGAAGATTTAGCCAGACGAGCAAGAAGAGATGGCAATAGTACTTTTGCATGGGCAGATTTAGAATGACGACTCAATCGAACAAGCATGGATTTACTCTTGTTGAACTAGTACTATCGCTGGGCATTTTGACAATGCTAGCAGCACTCGTTGTTCCACTCTTCGGAAATGACGAGGCGTTTCAAATTGATATCGCAAAACGATTGTTAGTAAGTGATCTTGAGTATGCTCAAATCCTTGCAATAACAAACACAGATGAAGAAATCGCACTTGTTGTCAATGAATCGGGCAATGGATGGCATATTGCGAACCTAGAGAATCCTGCCACGCCCTTAGATGACTCGGTTTCTGGAAATCCTATTCAAACGAAACTTGGCTTCGGTGCGGCCGCTTCCGCTCCAAGTGTAAAAGTTGAAACGAACAGCATGGAAAACATGGTTATGTTTGATCAAAATGGCGGTTTAGCAGACTTCACACAGAATATCGAGCTCTCGCTCATAATGAATGATGCTATCACGATCGTTCGAATTTCACCTACGACAGGCTCCATTCAAGTCGAATAATCTTTATTTGATTCCGTACTCTTTAAGTTTTCGGTACAGTGTTCGCTCGCCTATTCCTAATAGAGTGGACGTTTGCTCCCTGTTTCCGCCAGTCATTGCTAGAGTTTGCCGAATTGCTTCTTTCTCCAACT
>CAZVAE010000205.1:0-3399 GCA_964624985.1 uncultured Isosphaeraceae bacterium
TTTTTTAACACGCCTGCACGCCGTAAGTTTTTAAAATCCGATGGTGCTGAAACGACTCGAGTTCGTGAAGTTGTTCAACGACTTGCCGCATCACACTCCGATGTTTCCTTTTCATTGACGAGTGGAGACTCAACGTTACTCGAATACCCAAAAACATCCTCGAGAGAACGTCTGGTTGCTCTTTTTGGAAATGAACTAGATGGGGAGATGCTCGAAATTGATGGTGACATCGAGGGCGTGAAACTTTGGGGACTTGTTGGAACACCTAATGTTGCAAGACCGACATCGCGACACATTCGACTTCACGTCAACGGAAGAGCAATCCAAGATCGCTCAATGACGCATGCACTCAAAGAAGCATTCCGAGGTTTGATCGAACCAAAACGATGGCCAACAGCAGCGCTCTTTATTGAAATGAAACCAACACTTGTCGATGTGAATGTGCATCCACAAAAGAGTGAAGTGCGATTTCGTAATCGAGATGTAATTTGGCGGCTCGTACATCGAACAGTATCAAGTGCACTTGCAGCAGAAGATATTGTGCCACTCTATGAGCCAACAACTTCGCCTTCTATTAGTAGGGGAGGTCAACAAGCGGCGTTTGGGGCAACGAGTGCACCATCTTTTTCTGTCGATGAAGCAAGAAAAGCATTTGCTGAGCATGAAACTCCGATGGAAACACCAATGCCCACAATTTTAGGAAGCGATGCTGTGTTGCAAGTGCACCAATGCTTCTTGGTGATGCAAGATGAAAAGGGATTACTCATTATTGATCAACATGCATTGCACGAGCGGATGATGTTCGAAGAGTTTATGAACCGCCTCTCGTCTGGATCGCTTGAATCCCAGAGGTTACTTGTGCCAGATGCAATCGACGCAGATGCAGGACAGTTAGAGGCGTTAGAAACGCACGCTGCTCTACTCGAACAACTCGGGATCGAAGCATCAGCGTCTGGTCCAGCTTCAATTTCAGTGTATGCCATGCCGTCGTTGCTCGTCTCGAGGAATGTCAATGGGGCGAAGTTTATCCGCACGTTACTTGACAAGCTTGGCAGTTCTGACTTTCCAAGCAGTGAGGAAGAAGCGCTTGCAGAGATTGTTGACATGATGGCTTGTAAAGCGGCTGTTAAAGCGGGGGACCAACTCTCTACGCATGAATTGCACGACCTATTATCAAAACGAAAAGAGATTGAAAGAAGCGATCGTTGCCCCCATGGACGGCCAACAACAATGCGACTGACAATCGAAGAATTGGAAAAACGGTTTGGCAGGAGGTGATTTGACATGCCGAGTGTTGTTTTTTGCAAAGGCCGCTGAAGTGGTGGGATGCTCTAAAACAGAAATCAATGTTGAACAAGGTTGTACTGTGGAAACGCTCTTAAAACAACTTGCTGAGTTGTACCCAAAGTTTATGAATCTACACTCTCGATTTGCAGTGGCAATAGACACCAAGCTTTGTTCCTTCGACGCGAAATTGCATGACGGTTGCACAGTCGCCATCCTTCCTCCAGTGAGTGGTGGATAATGAGTGTGCTACCAACGTATGCAGAAGCAATCGGGCAAACTCTATCCGTTGTAAAGCCACTTGGCACAACTGAAAATGTCGAATGTGACCATGCACTACACCGAATTCTTGCAACCGATATTGTTGCTGATCGAGATTTACCACCATTCAACAGAGCACAAATGGACGGATACGCCGTCGTTTCCGATGAAGTGTCGAAGGAAGGAACACTTGAAGTATTAGGTCACGTTGCTGCTGGAGCAACAATCGCACATGACATCCGCCCAATGTCGTGTGTTTCAATCGCAACAGGTGCACCAGTTCCAGATCCTTTTGACGCAGTTGTTCAACATGAACTAACCGATTGTGGTGAAGACCGTGTGACGTTCTACTGTGAACAGGTTTCAAAAGGCGCAGCAATCCATCCGAAGGGTGCTGATGCATCAGCAGGAGATGTGCTAGCAACTTCAAAAACGAAAGTCTCCCCTCAATTGTTAGGTATTGCAGCAAGCGTGGGAGTTCGAGAGCTAGAAGTATGCACGAAACCAAAGATGGTTCTATTATCAAGTGGTGATGAGATTGTTGAGGTTCATGAAACACCATTGTCCCATCAGATAAGAAATGGAAATCGCGAGATGATTGCAGCAGCGTTTTCAGCATTCGGGTGCAGTGTGATTGAAACGTGTCACCTTCCAGATGATGCTGAAATCACTTCAACAAAAATTTCTGAAGTGCTTCAAGGAGAATGTGACCTCCTCGTGACGGTTGGCGGGATAAGCGCTGGGAAACGGGACTTCTTCCCCGAAGCATTCTCAAATGCAGGCGTTGAAAATGTTGTGAAAGGGGCGAACATTCAACCGGGCAAGCCCATCATTGTTGGAGCACATACAAGTGGGCTGGTCCTCGGCTTGCCCGGAAACCCCGTCTCTGCACTTGCGTGCAGTGTTCTTTTCGGTTGGCCAATAACACGTGGACTCCTTGGTTGTTCCACTGAACTTCCTTGGCAAACACTTCCGCTGGCACATTCAATTCAATCCAATCCATCGCGGACAGCATTCCGCCCAGCGAAGCAATGCGATGGGTCTCTCTATATACCAACATGGCAAGGATCGGGAGATGCAGCGCATACGATCGACACGAATGGGCTTGCTCAACTTCCACCGTCAACGAACACGTATGAACAAGAGAGACAAGTTATGTTCTTACCGTTTCCTTGGTGATTACTTTGTTAAGTGCATGCAACGAGGGTCATACGCGCTGTTATCTTCGCTAAGAAAACCAGAACCTACATCTTCATCACAAGAATTAAAACGAACTTCAGTTGTGGAAACATGGCCGTCTAACCACGCGACAACAGTATTGTTCTCATGCCTGAATGATTGCATTCCTGCACAACGAGTATACGGATCTGTGTATGGGTCATATGTCTGGTCAGATAGGGGAGACCGCATAAATTTATTGTTGCTTGAATCCCCAAACATCGCACAATGTGCAGGGTGTGCACATGCAGATGGTTCTACACCTTCAACAACAACCCCTGAAATGTATCCTTCGTTGCCGATGAAGGATGTATTGTAGTTGTACCCTGTACTTGTATATTCATGATGCGTATGTTTTGGGCATTGCATTGCGACTGCGTCTTGGTCAAGATATTGCCAAAGAATCGAATCGTCATCCCATGCAACGAAATCACTGGTAAACGCGGGTGGATATGCCTTGTGTTCATTGTGATACGCAGCGGCTGCAAAGACAAGTTGCCTTTGATTCGATTCACATTTCATCATGAGAGAATTCGAGTGAACACCACCAATCGCTGGAATCAACATAGAGAGCAGAAGTCCAGTGATGGCGATGACCACAAGTAACTCAACAAGAGAGAATGCTTTTTTCAAGAC
>CAZVAE010000206.1:0-3393 GCA_964624985.1 uncultured Isosphaeraceae bacterium
CATGGCAAACCATTATTTACCATCCATCGTATCCAAACACCTCAGAGATTGTGACAGCAAAGGACATTGATGATCCCGAGTTGCATGAATTGCTCGTTGCCTTCGATGCGATGCCAATGATTGAAACGAATGATGGCGAGGTGCTTGGATTAGATTCGGAAGAGAACCGCAAGTTGTTAAAGTACGGTTGGCTTCGAGATCAATGGGAGGAAGAAGGATTGTGGCATGTAGAAGATAAAGGGATTGCAGCATTTCAACGTGATGCCGCAGTTTTTTTTAGTTTGAACTATGAAGGCATTATCGAATCGAGAGAGGAATGAGTTCGGACCTCCATACGATTGCGAAGATTCTCACAGAAACAGGTGGGACTCTTTCGACTGCAGAATCATGTACAGGCGGGTTGCTCGCTGAATCCGTAACTTCTCTTTCTGGGTCTAGTACTTGGTTTCGAGGTGGATGGGTCACGTACAGCAACGAAATGAAGGAGACGCAACTTCATGTTTGTGGAGAAATCTTATCGAAGTTTGGTGCAGTTTCATGGCAAGTTGCAAAAGCAATGTGCGTTGGTGCATGTTCGGCAAGTGGTTCGTCAGTGGCATTAAGCACGACAGGTATTGCTGGTCCGGGTGGCGCTACGCTAGATAAACCTGTAGGCACCGTCTATATCGGCTGTACAGCGCATGGCATGAGCCAAGTCCGTCACTTTGTATTCCAAGGCGATCGACAGGCAATTCGCAACCAGGCATCGAAGAGTGCGTTAGAGATGCTCCTGAACCGACTAGAGAAGCGTGAAGTTTTTCAGATGGAGTTTCAAGTTGGGGAAGTCATTCAATGAATACGAATCAAGTGTTCCTAGGCCTTGGGAGTAACGTTGGTCATCGTGAAGCACATTTGCAATACGCTATCTCGCAGTTACAGCGTGATGAAATGATTGTGTTCCATGCTGCGAGTACTGTTGAGGAAACCGAACCGGTAGGCAATGTCGAACAAGGAGCTTTTCTCAATCAAGTTGTTCAAGTAAGCACCTCATATTCACCCAACGAGTTATTGCAATGTTGTTTACGTATTGAGGAAGATCGAGGTCGAATACGAGATGTTAAATGGGGTCCACGTACACTTGATATTGATATTCTCTTTTTCGGCTCAATGGTGTTCAATCAGTCGGATCTTACGATTCCACATCCTGAGGGGATGAATCGATCCTTTGTCGTCGAACCAATGGCACGTTTAGCGCCTTCCTTTACACATCCAATCTCTGGTGAAACGATGCTTGAACATCAGGCCTCTCTACAAAAGCGCGTTTCTTGAGTGTTATTCCTTGCTTTAGGTTGATATAGCGTTCGCAATATCAATTCTGAATGATCGTTCTCTGCTATCCTACGGAATCACAAACTCACACTTTTGGAGAACCACATGAAAACATTTACTCTCATTACTGCACTTGCATTAACACCGATTGCTTTTGGACATCCTGATCATGATCATGGACCAGAACATCCAGAACACCCCGGTGACCATCCTGATGGCAATTCAGATGTAGCAGATGATGACAATGCAACTGCAGAAGCGGAATCTGTTTTACAACGAGTTCATAAAGCATACAAAAATGCTGCTGCGATTCAGGAAACAATTACGTTGACAATGCCAGGAATGATGCCAGATGACGAGCCTGAAACGATGGTTGTTATTTCGAATCTTAGCAATTCAACAGGCCAAATCGTTGCAGACGATAATATGGCTGCAACATGGTCAGATGGGACACTTTACCTCACGCTAGAAGAAATCGATAACGGGTATGTCTCCCAAAAGGCGAAAACCTTTGGTGAAGCCATGGATAAAGCAACTGGCGGTAATGCTATGCCAGGATTGTGGTCCATCTCGATGAGGGAAGACGACACACTTGAAGGGTGGGTTGACACCTTCGCAATTGGGATGCCAGGTTCAGAAATCATTGGAGTTACGTCTGAAACTCAAGAAGACGGGACGAACGTTGATGTCGTCGAAATCAAAACGATGATGAGTTCTATTCATGTTTCAGTCACTGAGGCAGACATGATTAATAATGTCACAATGGTGTTTGCTCAACCGGGTATGCCTTCGATGGAGTTAACTGCAGTTTCTGAAGTTCAGTTTATGGATTCAATTCCACCAGTTTCATTTGATGCTGGTGACCGAACGCAATTTGATACTCTTGAAGCGATGTTTGCTGATAGTATTGAAATGCCAGAAGCAGATGCAGAAGCTGATAGTGCACTCACAGGAAAACCTGCGCCTGACTTTACGTTACCCGCTTTAGATGGTTCTGGTGACGTGACACTTTCAAGTCTCAAGGGTCAAGTTGTTGTTCTAGATTTTTGGGCAACATGGTGTCCTCCTTGCAAAAAGGGATTGCCACATTTAAATGAATTTGATGTTTGGGCTCAAGAAGAAGGACTAAATGTCAAGGTGTATGCTGTTGACGTTTGGGAGCGTGGCGAAGCGGAAGCCATTCATGAGAAAGTTTCAAAGTTTTGGGCAGACAACAAATATACGACTGCTGTGTTGATGGGTAGCGGCTCTGAGAAGTTAACGGACGACTATGGAGTTTCTGGAATTCCAACGACCGTGATCATCGGAACTGATGGGAACGTGTTAGAGACACATGTCGGATACACTCCGAGCATGGTTGATGTCTTAAAGAAATCCGTCTTGGCTGCACTCGGCGAATCAAAGCCAGATCATCCAGACCACCCCGAACATCCTGGAAGTTGATTTAAGAACGACTTAAAAGTTCAACGATTCGTTCTTGCATCTTCTTGGCACCTTTCACGGTCCCTTTGATATCGTTGACGATTATGCTGAACACGATTGGCTTGCGGCCAGATTCAAAAATCACGTAGCCGCTTAACGAACAGACTCCTCTAAGGTAGCCGCTCTTCGCGTGTACTGTCGCATTGCCTAAATCAACCTTTTTGAATCGATTGTCAAGCGTCCCTTCGCCCGGAACAGCGAGTGAATCAAGAAGGGATTGCCCAGACGGTTCATCCAATCGAAACGAAGAGAGCCATTTTGTGAGTGTCTGCGTTGTCGTACGATTTTCTCGGCTCATACCAGATCCATCAGCAATCGAAAGATGTTGTTGTCTTCCACCTAGCCGCTGGGAAATTGCAGTTCCAATCACAGTTGCACCCTCATCGAACGTTCCAGGTCTTTGTGTTGCAGATGCTGCAAGCCGTTTTAGCAATGCTTCAGCATAGAGATTGGGGCTATCGCGATTGCTACGAGCGAGTGCTTGCTCAATGTGTGTGATCCGCTGGTAGAGTAATTGGCCCGTTGATCGATCGGCGTTATTTTGCACTCGCTTAACCTCATTAATCGTAATAACATGTTGTTGTAACTCATTTGCTAATGTTT
>CAZVAE010000207.1:0-3365 GCA_964624985.1 uncultured Isosphaeraceae bacterium
GCGGATTCCAAATCCGCAGGTTGAGTGTTCGAGTCACTCCCGGCGTGTTTGGAAAAATCAGGAATAAAGAGAGTACGATGAGCATAGGAATTTACAAACAAGGACAAGGGTATTGGGTGCGATTGATGTCATCGATTGGATTCGGTTTACTCATCCTTATGGGCGTAGATTGGCTATGGAATCAACTTAGCGGTGTACAAGTTGGAACTATTGAACCAGTGTTTATCCAAGCAGGTGTTTCCGTTATCGTTGTCATCGTTGGCGGGCTCATTGGGTATTACCTTCTTGGACGAAAACCAAAACTTGTTGATTTTATGATTGCAACTGAAGGTGAAATGCGAAAAGTGAACTGGTCTACCAGACGAGAGATTGTTGGTTCAACAGTACTCGTGATCTTGCTCACCCTCCTCACCGCGGTTTACTGTCAAATCGCAGATCTTGGTTTCTCAGCATTCTTCCGGTGGGTAGGTGTCTTGGATTCGTAAGGAAGGGAACAACGAACAATGAATGAGACAGAGCAACATATCGACACACCTGAAACGAACTCGGCCGAGCTAGAGGCAAGTTCACCTGAGAGTGCAACAGAAGAAACGACGTCTATACCCGTGTCTGAAGAAACCGCCCCAGAAATCTCCGCCCCCGGAAGCCTCGATCCCGAAAGCCACCCCTCCGAAAATCACACAGATTCTGACAGCGCTGCTCCAGAATCGGCAGAACTTCCCGATGAATCAGGTGCTGTAGATGCCACCGATGTACCTGAAACTTCCGATGAAGCAACAGATACTCAACCTGTGCAGCCCATTTCCAGCGAGGAACCCCGAACTCAAGAGGGTATGAACTGGTTTGTGCTCCGTGTTGCCTCGAATAAAGAAGACTTTGTTCGAAACGCTCTAGAAAAGAAGGTTCAAATTGAAGGCGTACAACACCTTGTTGGCCGAATCATGGTTCCAACAGAAAAGACAAAGACCTTAACAAAGACAGGTAAGACGAAAATTACCGAAACAAAACTATACCCCGGATACATCTTTGTTGAAATGAAACTTGTCGATGCTCGAATTTCACAAGATGTCTTCTTCCTTATCAAAGAGACTACGGGTGTCGGTGATTTTGTCGGTACAGCAGGTAAGCCAACTCCGATGTCAACCGATGAAGTTGACAAAATGCTCTACGACTCACAAGCACCGGAAGAAGTCACTGAAGTCAAACTCGAATTCGCCAAGGGTGACCACGTTAATGTCAAAGATGGGCCGTTTATGGGATACGAAGGCACTGTTGATGAAATCTTTCCAGAGAAAGGCATTGTCAGCGTTCTAGCGACAGTCTTTGGTAGACAAACTCAAATCGACATCGAATACTGGATGATTGAAAAAGCAGAGTAACAACACCTTTCTGCACAATCGACCGCTTTTCTTTTTCTACATTCAACATTGCTAACGAAAACAATCGCCTTGGCGATTCCTGCGAACACCGCAAGCATGATTCAAATGATGGTATCGTGCACATATGTCAACCGACACAGTGACACTTGATCAAGCAGCGAAGACATTCCGCGACGATTATGTCACGTTACGAAGTGAGATTGCCAAAGCAATTGTTGGGCATGAAGAGATCGTTGAAGGCGTTCTGATCTGCTTGTTCGCAGGTGGGCATGCACTGCTTGAGGGTGTTCCCGGACTTGGTAAAACGTTGCTTATTCGTACGTTGAGCGATGCCCTAGACTTGGAATTTTCGAGAATTCAATTTACCCCCGATTTAATGCCTGCAGACATCACCGGTACAACCGTGGTTGTAGAGACAGAAGAAGGACGTTCCTTTGAGTTTCGTAAAGGGCCGCTATTTGCACAAATGGTTCTCGCAGATGAAATCAACAGAGCAACGCCAAAAACTCAGTCCGCTTTGCTTGAGGCAATGCAAGAACGGTCTGTGACTGTTGGCGGTGAAACGCATCTCTTAGACCAACCCTTCTTTGTTATGGCGACGCAGAATCCCATTGAGCAAGAAGGTACGTATCCCTTACCTGAGGCCCAACTCGACCGCTTCTTTTTTAAACTTCAAGTTGGTTACTCAGGTAGAGAAGATTTAATGGAAATTATTACACGAACGACGAGTGGCAACACACCAGCGGTCAATCGAGTCATGGATACGGACACAATTGTCCGGTATCAACAAGTTGTTCGGGAAGTTTCAATCTCAGATGAAGTTCAAGACTATGCAGTCCGAACTGTTCTGGCGACACATCCTGAGGACCAACTCGCAACCCCAATGGTTAAATCATTCATTCGATTTGGAGCCTCACCAAGAGCAGCCCAAACACTCGTGCTTGCTGGAAAAGTACGTGCACTTTTAGCAGGAAGAACAACAGTACAAGTTGAAGACATTAGAGCTGCAGTATTGCCAGCGCTGCGACACCGTTGTATCTTAAATTTTGAAGCTGAAGCCGAAGGGTTAACCTGCGACGCAATACTGACAAATCTAATCGAGACACTACCAACCACAACTGAATGAGATTTTGACATGATGCTAACAACAATTGCATGTGCACTATTGGTGCAGACGACTGAACCTGCTCAATCATACGACGTCACTCTAGATTTTCACTACTACAATCAGTTTGAATCTTCCATCACGAATGGCGGTGATGTTGAAGTCTCATATACAGGTGCAGAGTTGCGAATTGATACGCCAATCTCCGATGATGATGACTTGCAATATCGATTTCAATATCAACGAGACGATTGGACATTCGGAGGCGGTGGATTAGGTGCAAATGATCCTTGGGATAAAGTAAACACGTTAGATTTTGCTTTGCAATGGACACACCAATTCAACGAAAAGACTTCTTGGTTTGTTGGCGGCATCGTTCGAGCGAGTTATGAGGATGGCGCAACAATGACACCCAGAGCGGGGGGTACAGTTGGAGTTGTACACGTATACTCAAAAGATTTGGTGTTAGGTGTAGGGGCAGGCGTAATCGGACAAGCGCAAGATGATCCAAGGATTTTCCCACTCTTTGTTGTGGAATGGAAACTCAATGACACACTTCGTCTAACGAGCAATCTGTCTACTCGATTTGGAAGTAGAACTGGACTAGAACTTGTTTGGACACCTCGCAATGATTGGTCATTTGGAGCTGGATATTCATACAGTTATAGTCGATTTAGACTTGATGACACTGGTTTTGCTTCTAATGGCGCAGGCGAGGCAACATCTTGGCCACTGACTTTTCGAGCAACGTATACAGCTTCACCAACGTTCGACTTTTCCTTCGTGGGCGCTTTTGTGTTCAGCGGACACTTAGAAGTCGTGAATCAGTCAAGACAACTCATCCAATCCACAGATTACGACACCGCGGGTGCAATCGGTTT
>CAZVAE010000208.1:0-3358 GCA_964624985.1 uncultured Isosphaeraceae bacterium
TCAATCCTCTTTGATATCAATTATCTATGCCGATGCAACTCGCTTGGATCAACTTTTATTCCCGCAATCCGCATCGATGCTAACACTTGAACAAGTGGCATTTCAATGGTGTTGTATAAAGTTCGTAACTGGCTCTCGTCTAACAGAGGATTAAATGTATCCCATAACTGGAACGTGATGTCAACGTCTTCCGCAGCGTATGGGCAAGCATCCTCCAAAGGCACTTTGTCAAATGTAATTTGAGATTTACCAACACCGATGAGTTCTTTGATGGATATACATTCGTAATCAAGAACACCAAGTGCGACAGCGTCCATGGAGTAACCCGAGCGTGAAGCATCAATGATCCAAGCAGCAATCAAGGTGTCATGCAAAGTTCCCCGCACCGAAACTCCTGCATTTTCAAGTACAACTAAATCATACTTAATGTTATGACCAATTTTTGCTATACCCTCATCTTCAAGAATTGCTCTCAATGATTCGATGACAACACTCTTTTCAAGATGGTCTTCTGGACACATGGTAGGAATGTACGCACCATGGCCTTTACCCAACGAAACTGAAACACCACATAACTCAGCGGTCATTGGGTTTAATCCCGTTGTTTCTGTATCAATTGCAATCAAAGAAGACGATGAACATGTGCGTACAAGTTCATCTAGGTCTTTCTTCGTTACGATACATTGGTATCCAGCCGCATACGCTGGATGATTACGATCTGGACCCATATCAAAAAGACCACCCGTCATCGTAGATCTTGTCGCTGGTGCGGTCTGCTCTTGCTCTTGATGAGCCAAACGATGTACTTCATCTGGGAATCTGTTAAAACCAAACTCTTTAAAGAGCGAGGTAATCGATTTTACATCCCAACCAGTAGGGTCAAAAACCGTTTCGTTTAAGTCAAACTCAAAGTCGACATCCTCTTTCAATTTAACGAGTTCTCTACTTACAGAAAGTAAGTCCCGACTTGCCAGCAAATTCTCTTTACGCTTTCCTTTGATACTCTCGATGTTTTCATAGATTCCATCAATACTGCCATACTCCATGATGAGTTTCGCCGCTGTTTTTGGCCCAATACCTGGAACTCCTTGGATATTGTCACTCGTGTCACCCATCAGGGCAAGAATATCTCCAACCATGCTCGGACGAATACCCATGTCAGGCGTTTTAAATACGTCGTCTGGGGATACAGTTTGTTCTTTGTGCGCATCGAACAACTCAACACGTTCATCGATGAGTTGCGTTAAATCTTTATCCCTTGAAATAATGCGAATATCTAAGTCCGGTTCTTCTTTTCGCATCCGCTTGACGAGAGAGGCAATGACATCATCCGCTTCGACAATTGGTTCACCATACACGGGTATATCTAGCGCTTCTAATACATCAAGACATTTATCGACTTGGTCTCCAAAATCATCTGGTGCCTCTTCACGGTTTGCTTTGTATTCAGGATCTATCTCACTACGAAACGTCTCTTGATCACTTTCAACATCGATGATAACAGCGATATGTTCCGGCTTTTCTTCTCGGAGTAGTTTAAGCAACATTGAAGTGAACCCGTACACCATGTTCGTTGGGTCACCCGTTACTGGTGTACTCATCGGAGTTCGAATTGCATAATACGCTCGAAAAAATTGAGCATGACCATCAATAATGTACAAGGATGACATTACTCGCTTGCCAAATTTCTTAGCACTTGTTCTGTTTCTTCGCTGAGATCTTGAGATCGTCGTTGCATGACTGTTCGTGCAACTTTTAAAAATTTCTCGATTTGATATGTGCGCTCGCTCGTATCTGTTATCCATGCAAACCGATGAGTTGGAGCTGGAACGGGAGTTGTAGATGCAATCATTGCTCCAGTCCCAACAATCGTACCAGTCATGATTCGAGTTTCAATTGCGAACTTCACATGGTCACCGATGAAACAACCAACATATTGCCGTTTTGTGTTGTGTCGTTTTCCGTTCAGATCACTAAGAATGACATCACCGTACGTGTTTAACAAATTCGAATTTGAAGTACCCGCGCCAAAATTTACCCACTCGCCAATGACGCTATCACCGAGATGACCAGCGTGGCTCTTATTTGAAAACGCTTGGAAAACTGTCCCCCCAACTTCACCACTTACTTTACATACTGGACCTATTGAAGTATTCGAGCGAATGAGAGCATGTTCACAGACATGGCTATCTCTTCCAATCCAGCATGGACCGATCAATACGGCATTCGGATGCACTACCGCGCCCTCTTCTATTCTGATTGCACCCTGACTCGCATCAAAGACGACGCCAGGTCGAATTGTTGCCGAAGGATGAACATCAATCCGGTGGTCACCAAAACTCTTTGCTTCGTATTCACTAAAAAGAGGTTCAGCGTGCTGTAAATCATGCTCAAGTAATGAAGGCAAATGTGTAAGTATGTCCCAGGGTGATTCAATTGATGGATGTTCGACTTTGGTCGGCTCCCTACCCGAGACATGTGACAATCCTGTTCGAACTGAAATCATTGCGGCCCTTTTGTCGCAATCACATATAAACCCCGTAGGAGGGCCACCAAGTTGATTCGTTAACCGCTCTAGGGTTGTTAGACCACCCGTTCGCTGTTCAAACGTTGCTCGAAGATCACAAAGTGGAGCCAACTCTGCTGGACCTTTATCTTCGATGTACCACTCTGTCATGCGATCTTTACCTCCACGTCGCCCTTCTCCCTGTTGGTGAATGGAATTTCCATACGCCAATGGTAGCAATGAAGCACCATCCTAGTGGTACGGCGAGTAGTCCTGAATAGATCGCGGTACCAAAAAGTTTAATTAAATCGCTGAATCCTGCACCCTGCAGGGACGGTGTCCAGGGCATAACGCCCCTCACAAGCAAGACAAGAGCTTCTGTAGCACCTGTGAGAATAACCGTTGCAGTGGTAAGAACCGCGATTGTAAATACTCGCCGGCGAAAGACAACATTTCGGATTTTCAACACAAAAAAAGTACTTAAAAAATAACCCAATGCATGCGGCCCAATGAGGTGAGCTCCTTCAGCCAGATCACCATAGCCAGGCGATAAATCAACGAGGGCTCCAAGTATTAAGGCGGTTATCAACGCAATTGTTTCGGGGGCAAACAGGGCGATAAAAACGACAAGGCAAGGCATTGCAAGTGGCGTGATTGAACCAACAGAACGTAAGGTGAATAGACCTGAAAAGCTCGAATCGAAAGCAAGAGCAAGTATAGTTGCAATAACAACAACAAGGATACTCATTCCACCACACCCTCACTGTTCGTTTCACCTGTCCCAAGAACAATCACTCGTGAGACATCCCTCGCTCTTCGTCTCGGAGTAACAACTAATCTTTGTCGCAAGGG
>CAZVAE010000209.1:0-3296 GCA_964624985.1 uncultured Isosphaeraceae bacterium
ATCACCATCGTGACGAGTCCAGCTGATGGAATACCTGCTGCTCCAATTGCTGCAAGCGTTGCAGTGATCACAACAACAAGAAGCTGGCCGATTTCAAGTTCAATTCCAAATAGTTGGAACAAGAACACAACGGCAACGGCTTCATAGAGAGCGGTGCCATCCATATTGATCGTTGCTCCAAGTGGCAGTACAAAGTTTGCTGCTCGTTTTGAACATTCCCCTTCATTTTCAGCATTATCGATTGTGACAGGAAGCGTTGCTGAACTGGAATCTGTGCCAACAGCAGTCATTAACGCACGTTTCATCCTCCACATAAATCGGTAAGGATTTCCTCTTGCAAACAACCAGAGCACGAACGGCAATACGAGAAATGCATGGATCGCTAAGCCGAAGAGAACCGTAGCCATGTACCATCCTAATGGTCCCTTGATCGAACCGAATCCAATTCTGCCAACTGTCCAAGCAACAAGAAAAAATACACCGATAGGCGTAAGCCAAATTACCCAGCGAACCAATATCATTAAACCTTCAAAGCAAGCATTGCATATGTCTCTTGCTGCTTTTGTTTTGTCACCACCGGCAGCCAAAGCGAGTCCGAATGCGATTGCAAAAACAATAACACCGAGTGGTCTGACTCTGACCATGTCATCAAAAATATTCACTGGCACAAGTTGGTGCAAAATATTCAACCATGCGGAACCTAATGAATTTGTTGCTGTAGCACCTTCTTTGAACTCTGGGCTTGTCTGCAAGAGAGTTGCTTGAACTTCTGGGGAGAGCATGCCGGGTGCAATCCAAGTCACAAGCAAAGTCCCCAGTGACACAGCAATAAACATTGTTGATAGGTAGTAGATTAATGTTGCCCCACCCACAATTCCAAGTTTGGATGGATCCCCGATTCGTGTGATGCCGGAGATAACACTGAAGAGAATCAATGGAATAATCAAAAGCTTCAAAGGACGTATAAGAACGAGGTCCCCAGCAGTTTTGAGCCAGTGATCATTATCGACGACCGCACCGCCTGCATGGATTCCAAATTCTCCTACGAGCGCTCCTGCAACAAGCCCGAGTAAGATAAGAATCGTTAAAACATTCGTACTTCGATGTGTCATGCGTTGTACCCTATCCGAAATGAGCGGCATTGCAGGAATCTTAAGGCGTGATGGCAGGGAAGTCCCTGAAAAGTGGATCGTGAGACTTGAAAAATCACTTCTACACTCTGGAATGACACCAAAGCGATTTGAGGATTCGATTCCTATTCAATCTGGTGACCTTCACATTACACTGTTAGGATCTGACCCAGTTATGCAAGACTCAACTGAATCGAGCATGATGGTGATTGATGGTAGTTTAGAAGGCGAGTGCGCCCTTGCTATGTGGAATCAGCATTCATTAGAACTGGAGCTAGAAAGAAGAGGTGTAGGTTGTAAATCACTGTATTGGCTAGACTTAGCCGATGCTGGAGATGGTCTTTTGTTCAGCACGAATCCACTTCCACTGTTGCAGATTTGCCACGATGTTGGTCATACCAATGATTACTTCTCTCAAGGCGTGAGGGAATATCTTCAATTCGGAATTGCAATCGAAGGTGGCTCGCTGCTCGCACCTCTATATGCTGTTCCTCCGACTCCCCCGACGCCCCTGAACGCCACCGAACCGAATCCAATTCAACAATTTGAGGGAATACATAGGATTGAGTGTGATTTTTCAACATCGATCGCTGAAGATATTCTTGCGCTTATCCAGATTCTTGGCACGCCATATTCGGATATCACTCTTCTCTCAAAATATTGGCAATACCAAGTCGCCAAAAGAAATGGAAAAACTATTTTGGAAGGTTTGAAAGTACCAAAACAGCAAAAGACAACGGTTGCCGACAAGCTAAAAGAGTCTCATCTTCTAAAGAGATTGCTCGCTCCAACTAAAGGAGAAATGCTCAAGGATACACTTGTTGAACAAGCAAGAAGAATACAGTTACATGCAATTGCCAGCCATATTGGAGCGGATATTCTAGTTTCAACATCTCGCGACGCAATCGACCCAATAGATATCCCACTCGATTCATGGTTTAGGAATCCTCAAAGTTCCTTGGGGCAACTCGCAGGAGAGACGTTTTCAATTGCAGATAACTTTGAAGGTTTGCCTCTTGAACAATCCGAAGTCATTGAGTTGTTTAATCAGCACCAACAAAATGGAGCAGTGGATTACTCCGAACAATTGTTCGCTCTACTCACTCTTGTCCTTTGGCACAGGCAGGTTCACGCATCTTAATGCCGAGTTCGTCAAGTTGATTCGGATCGGCTTGTCCAGGCGCTTCACACATGAGATCAGCTCCGGTTTGAGTTTTTGGAAACGCGATGACATCTCGGATGTTGTCCGTGCCAATCATCATCATGACGAGGCGATCGAGTCCGAATGCTACACCTCCATGTGGAGGTGCACCAAACCGCAAGGCATTCAACAAAAATCCAAATTTATCTTCCGCTTCTTCTTCACTTAATCCGAGTAATCCAAACACTTTTGCTTGAATCTCTGGTGAGTGAATCCTCATAGAACCACCGCCAACTTCGGCACCATTGATGACCAAATCATAACCAGCAGAAACACAGTTTCCTGGGTCACTTTCTAGGATGTTAAGTTGTGATTCAAGGGGAGCAGTAAAAGGATGATGCTCGCTAACCCAGCGCCCAGCCTCTTCGTTCCAATCAAACATTGGGAAGTCAACAACCCAAAGCCCTCGAAACACCCCATCAGGAATGAGGTCAAGTTCTTTTGCAACAGCTAATCGCACTTCACCAAGAGCTGTACACGCAACTCTGTATGTGCCCACACCGAACATGACAATATCGCCATCTTCAAGTCCGAGGGTTTCGACAAGCTCATCCTTGATTGGTTCTACGAATTTCGCAACCCCAGTTGCAAACTCTCCGTCGACGTACTTCACGACAGGTAAACCGCCTGCTCCATATGTTTTTGCAACTTCTGCTAGAGCATCGGTTTTCTTACGAGACAAATGCTCCGCCCCACCAGGTACACGCATTGCTTTGACAGCGCCGCCTGTATCACACGCATCGTGAAACACTTTGAAATCTGTTTTTACTGCAAGCGCAGTCACATCCCTTAGTTGTAAATTGAAACGAATGTCAGGCCTATCAGAACCATATTGATCCATGGCATCTTTCCAGGCTATCCTTGGAAGTTCACCAAGATCAACTCCACCAACTTCTTTATAGAGTGAAGTTGCAAACTCACTCATCACGTCCAACACATCGTCTTGATCCACAAAACTCAGTTCA
>CAZVAE010000210.1:0-3290 GCA_964624985.1 uncultured Isosphaeraceae bacterium
ATCAATTTTGGCGATATCGATGAAACTGGTCAGGCAATCATCATCCGCGGAAAAGGGCGAAAAGAACGAATCGTTCCTCTCGGCTCGCACGCTATGGCTGCCATATCGCAGTACCTAAAGATAATGCATGCAAACAATATCAATAATGAAGTTGAAGATCCGCTCTTCATAAACAAACATTCAACCCGCCTTTCTACTCGTTCAGTACGAAGAAAAGTGAGTAAGTACCTTGAACAGGTTGGACTTGATCCATCAATCAGCCCGCACACACTTCGACATAGTTTTGCTACTCATCTACTTGACAATGGCGCAGATTTGCGAAGTGTTCAAGAGTTGCTTGGTCATCAGTCACTCTCGACGACGCAAGTCTATACACACCTGACTACAAAGCGAATGCGTGAATCGTATGATGATGCGCATCCTCGTGCTGAAGCAGGGTAAATGAGCAGCATCTGTTTCCTGATTACGTTCTAAACCCAGAGTTTACGCTGTCACTCTGTTGGATGTAACAAGTTGTCGACTTGAGAGAAGTAACGCTCCGCTTCGTCAAGAGTCCGAACAGGGACGAGCTGATACCCTGTAACATCAAACGTCACTGTAGGTTCCGCTTCAGGTAACAACTTAATCACAAAGAACCACTCACGGTGATCCGTCTGTTCATTCTGCCGAGGCAACTTTAATGAACGAGATAGTTTTCGTCTGACAACGATTCTTGCAAGTTGATTATTCACATCAACATCATTCTCAATAACAATCCAACGCTTTCGCGGATCATGGGAAGAATAGTCAGGTGCTTTTGCTGCTGCAACCATAGCGCTCCAAACGTACTCTTTGTTTTCGTCCGGCCAATGCTTGGTTGGCAGAGCACAGCCGAAGAGTGTCAAGAGAAGTATTCCGTATGGAATAATCCGATTCATACTTCCATAGCTTCTTCTGGAATGTCGGCGTTCGAATATACATTTTGAACATCATCATGATCTTCAAACGATTCAATCATTTTGAGCATCTTTGCTCCAAGGTCTACATCACAAGAGACTTGACTTGCTGGAACCATTGTTACTTCGGAAGAAACCATCGGAATTTCTGCTCCTTCGATGGCTTTTCGTACATCTAAATAATCTGCGGGTTCACAAGTAACTTCCCAAAGTCCTTCGTTCTGGATAATGTCACTTGCACCGGCATCTAGGGCAACCTCCATAAGTTCTTCTTCACTTGTATGAGCATCTTCGATAAGTATGATTCCTGCACTTGAGAAACCAAATGCGACTGATCCTGGCTTTGCAAGATTGCCGTTTCCTTTCTCGAACAGTTTACGCATTTCGGGTGCAGTTCTATTCACGTTATCTGTAAGCACATCAACGATAATTGCAATCCCACCTGGACCATAACCCTCATAGCGTACTTCTTCATACGTAACGCCCTCGTCCCCTTCGCCACTCGCTTTCTTGATTGCTTTTTCGATCGTGTCTTTTGCCATGTTCACAGATTTTGCGTCTTCAATGGCATAACGCAATGTTAGATTGGATTCTGGGTCGGGCCCACCATTTTTGACCGCAACCATGATGGCCCGGCTACATTTCGACCACGCTTTGCCCTTTACTGCATCTTGGCGAGCTTTTCGGTGTTTGATATTGGCCCATTTACTATGACCTGCCATTATTTTGCTCCATTTCTCTGAACTGCTATTCCGAGTGTTGGTACACCGCCTTCATCTGCAGCAGTTAGCTTCTCTTTTAATCGGCGAGTTATATCAGCAAACTCAAAATCATACAGTTGTTCAGGTGTTATAACAGTAATTCCCCAAACTGTACGCGCCATACCTAAAAATCCTTCCAGCACCCTCTGTCTATACTCTTCACTTTCTAAAATAGAAAGGGCAGTTTGCCAAACCTCGAATGCTTCTTCTTTTCGATTTGTTAACCAAAATGCATCTCCTAGGTGGTCTAGGATTTCTACACTCGGTTCGTTTGAACTCTCCAGTGCTTTAAGAAAAAGAGGAATCGCTTTCTCTGGTTCTCCAAGAAGAACATACATCCACCCAACAGTGTCTTTAATATATGCTGCATTCGGAGCCAATTCTAGAGCAGCTATGCAAAGTTGTTGAACCTCTTCTGTAGGTCCAACATGATTCAAAAGGATCCAAGCTAGATTATTCAGAACCAATGGATTTAGTGGATTCGACTCTAATGCCGTTCTGTATAACATTGTAGAGGCGTCCCCATCATCGCCAATGATTGACATGGATTGAGCGGCTATAGATAGAGCATCCGACAGTGAAACTGGCTCATACCATTTTGGGGAAAGTGGAATCTGTTGTTCTGATGCAACTTCTTCGTACCTCTGAAGAGTAATCGAACCATCGCCCTGATTGCTTTCTTCCAAAACTGGCAACACGGTAAGTAACGTTCCAAGTTCACGATTATCAAGATTCTGCTGAATCGCTTTCGATGTTAACTCAAGTGCGAGATCATTCGCACTAAGATCGATAAGTTGCTGGAGAACACCTAACCAAACTGGAGGAGACGCTGCAGGTGCAAGGGAGTGTACAGCGTTGTTCACAATGGAGTCACTCTCTAGTTGTATCGCACATACGAGTTGTTCTTGAGAACGAAACACCGAACGCAGCCCAGCAAATCGGAGCAATGCTTCAACAGGAGTCGGATTTCCAATCAACCAATGCTGAGCAAGTTTTTTTTGTCCCAATTCGAATCGACCGTTTCGTGCATCATCTAGACCAACAACCAGTAGTGCATCTTCATGCAAATGATCTCTCTTTAGAGTTTCATTCCAGGCTAGAAGCGATGATTCTTGTCGCCCTACTGCAGAAAATGAAATCGCCAACCCAGCCCAAGGTGCTGCAGATTTAGAATCTAACTCTGCAGAACGTCTGAAATGAGCAATCGCAGGTATATGCTGATCTGATGCCGCGAGATGCCGCCCAATAATATATTCCTTCGCAGCTTGGCGAACTGTTGGTTTTGATTGGGGCAGCTGCACGTGACCAACAATTTTTTCAAACTCTTGGTGTACAAAATCTTGATCAGCATGTACGACGCATGATGCACATAAAATCAAGAGTGACGCGTTAATTGTCACTTTTTCTTAGCGACCTTTTTCTTAGCGACCTTTTTTTTAGTCGTTTTTTTCTTCGCAACTTTTTTCTTGGTCATTTTTTTCTTTGTTGCAGAGTTCTTTTTAACGACTTTCTTTTTCGTTACACTTTTTTTTGCTGTTTTCGTTTTTCTTGATGCTTTTTTAGACGCAGCTTTTTTTGTTGCTTTCTTTTTCGT
>CAZVAE010000211.1:0-3276 GCA_964624985.1 uncultured Isosphaeraceae bacterium
GGGATACGATGATTCTTATGAAGCTGGACCAGTTTGGGAACTTGCACAGTGGTTTCCGACTCCGTTCGTGTATGACGATGTGTATGGTTGGAACACGAGGCCATATATTGGCAGAGGCGAGTTTTATACAAATTTCGGCGACTATTCAGTAGAGTTAACTGTACCTAGCAATCATGTTGTCTTTGCATCAGGAGAACTTCAAAACCCCGCTGAAATACTCTCTCAAACTGAACTAGAGCGTATGAAAATCGCATCATCTGTAGATGAGACAACGACAATTCGTAGTGAAGAAGAACTCCTATCTGAAGCGGATGGTACAAAGACTTGGAAGTATGTTGCCGAACAAGTTCGTACATTTGCGTGGGCAACGAGTGCAAGTTTTATCTGGCAAGCTGCAAGTGTTGAGATCGAACAATTGAATGGAGAGTCAAAAAGAGTACTCTGTCAGGTTGGGTATCCTGAGGAAGAATCGCATATCTGGGATGAGGGTGTCATCTATTTGCAACATGCAATTCAATATTACAGTCGTACACTGTACCCCTATCCATGGCCTCAAATATCGATGACGCGTGGCAAATCTGGCGGGATGGAGTATCCGATGCTTGTATTTTGTCGTGGTCGCTCACATGAAAGTCTATTCAATGTGACGGATCATGAGGTCGGACACAATTGGTTTCCAATGTTGATCAATACCGACGAGCGCATGCATGCGTGGATGGACGAGGGCTTCAATACGTTCGTCAATCATTATTCACTAGAATCGTTTTACGGAGATAGAGAGCACAAACCCGATGTGCCAAAATACATCGCATCAAAATTTGCAGGTGACCTTAAGCCAATGAATACTCAGCCAGATTTACTGAAATCTAGAGGGCATCTCAGTTATAGAAAACCAGGGTACGGCTTACGTTTTTTACGTGAGGAGATTATGGGTGAAGAGCGGTTCGATGCTGCTTGGAACGAATATATTCAGAGATGGGTTTACAAATCACCACGACCCTCTGACTTCTATCGAACAATGGAAGATGCAAGTGGGATGGATTTGCAGTGGTTTTTTAAGGGGTTCTTTGAAGAACCAATGCAACTCGATCAATCAATCGTAGATGTCCAGCAAATGAATGAAAGTGTAATTGTCATATTTGAAAATCTAGAGGATTGGGTTTGTCCTGTGGATGTGACGATTACGAGTATCGATGGTTCAGAGCACAGATTTAAATTGCCTGTCACTGTATGGGCATGGTCTACACGGCATACACAAACGTTCGATGTGCCCTCTCCTGTTCTAACAGTTGAAATCGATGCTAAGCAAGCGTATCCAGACATCAATCTTGCAAACAATGTTTGGGTACGTGAGTAACAGATGTCAAGAAAGAAGAAGAAAGGTGGATACAAACCGCCTCCAGAATCTGCCCAAGACGTCATCGACTCCATTGTCTCAATAACAGATAAAATTCAAGCGGTTGATAACGCGGGACCTCTTTGGGGGGAGTTACACAAAGCACTACTGAAATCACCAGTAGAACCGACAACTGCAGCAAAAATCATCATGCATAAGGACACAGATGAATTGTTAAATGTAGTACGGCAGTTGCAAACTGGGGATGCGGTGCAACTTGAAAATCAAGCGAAACTCGAACTACCGACGTTGTCTCATGAGGAACAGATTGAAGCACTGAGAGTGTTTCGAAAACGGGTTAAATTTATGAAACTCGACCGAGAATCGAAACTCGGAGTTGGTCCATTATCGCAGGGAAAAGACGTATCAGTTGATTCCATGATGGCTCCCCACGATTATCCGATGGAAGTGTGGTTATCTCTTGCAGCTTCTGGGCATCTTGTCGATGATGGTGGAGGTTTTTTTCACATACCACCTCAAAAGTAATTTCTAGATATCTTAAATGAAATCGTATGCGTAATTTCGTATAGAAATCTCTCGTGCGACAGATGAATTGTCGTTCAAGTGTTAAGACAGATAGAATCCAATCGTTGGATATACAATGCACGTGAAATGAAGACGATCGTGCGAATCATTTGGACTATCTTTTTATGTACTTTTGCATATGGTTGTGAGCCATCGAATGAAAGCCTCTGTGCTTCTTTCGAGAGTATGGGCACTCGCGTACATGTTGAACCGAGCCGTGCCGCAAGAATTGTTGAACGCATCTTTTCGAAGATTGATGAGGAAATGAGTGAGTGGAAGGCGAGTTCTGTCCTTTCGAGGGTAAACCAAGCAGCTGGGGTCACTCCTATTGAATGTTCAGAAGAACTCATCGCTGTTGTGCAACAAGCGTTAGACATTTCGTCACTCACGAAGGGCGCTTTCGATCCAACCTGGGCAAGCATGTGGGAACTCTGGGATTTTGATTCCCCTTCTCTACCAGATGAGCAAGAGATATCGAAACGGTTACCGATGGTTGATTGGGAGCGTGTTAAAGTTACTGAAAACACAATTTTCTTAACTGATGAGGGCATGGCACTAGGGCTTGGAGGAATTGCAAAAGGCGTTGCATTAAACAAGGTAAGAAATGCAATGATTGAAGAAGGGATTGAAGACTTTATGATTGTTGTTGGTGGGCAAGTTCTTGTTGGAGGAGCAGCACGAACGGTTGGGATACGAAAACCAGATGGTTTGCCAAACGAATTGATTGGAACAATTGAAATAAAAGATACTTCTGCTTCAACAAGTGGTGATTACGAAAAATATTTTGAGAGAGATGGTGTCCGGTACCATCACATTATTGATCCTCGAACTGGTTATCCTTCAAAAGGAACACGAAGTGTGACAGTCATTGCACATGATGCTGCATTGGCAGACGCGCTCTCTACGGCGTTGTGCGTAATGGGAGCAGATCAGGGGCTTCTTCTCGTTAATCAACTTGCGGGGGTTGAGGCATTATTCATAAATGAAAATGGCGTTTTGTTAAAAAGTGAAGGTTTTCATCTGCACGAGATTTAGTATTTACTTAAGACTTTTTATATATGAAATCTAGATTAAATCAATGTCATGGAGTGCACGGCCCCCATGCAGCAATGAGCGCAAGCATGTCGGTGGTGTCAGTGCTGCCATCATTATTTACATCAGTCGCACATGCAATACCTGCTGGGGTTGAGATGTTTGTAACGTAAAATACATCGCAAGGACTTGGAGGGTCTTGATAACACTGTGAAATTGAAATAATTGCATCTGGGAGAGCATCGCCAGTGACATCGAGGAAATCAATTAGATAAATGTGCGACGTGCCATCCCATGTATAGTCAGTGTAGGTCATTGCATCG
>CAZVAE010000212.1:0-3268 GCA_964624985.1 uncultured Isosphaeraceae bacterium
ATCGATATTGTCATCTGGATCTAAGTCGCCATATCTCAACGACGGGTCATCAATAACATCCTGAAGAGTCACAATCAAACTTCCATCATTATCTACATCTGGACGACCAGGGCCATCACAAACAAAAGAGTCTAACACCCTTGCAGCGATTGACTGTCTTGGCCAAGGGTTATCAATTGAGGTGACACCACCAGCACCATCAGATTCGTTCCGCCCATCAATCATGAATGGTGTTGGCAAGCTATCTTCCCCACCATTTCCTTGAGAAATATACCGAAGTCGATTTACTCGTTCATCAAGAATAACTCTGTTTGTTTCTACCCGTGCAACCCAAGGCGCAAACCAATCTGTTGCATCCGGATACATGAACTCGCTGAACGTCGTCACCGTACCTGCATCGACATTGTCTCCCCCATCAAGGTGAGAATCAGGCAAGTCTAGAAAGGAATCGACTACGGTCGCATCATATGTGCCTTCGAGCATGTGTCCTAACAGCCAGACATTGAGGAGTTCGCCGACCTGTTCAAAATCTTTATCTTTCTGCAACATTTGCATCGGGAATGCAAGTGACATATCAACCTCAGAAAACTGGATGGATTCATTCGCGTCTAGATCTTCAAAAGCAGGTGTATCTGATGTTGATTGATCCCCATCACCATCAACTGTCTGTCCATACCATCCCTTGTCAGGGAATGACCAAACAATTGAAGTCCCTGCAGGCGCATTTGCTAAAACCATTGGGTCAAACTCCGAATCCATATCAAAGTATGTTGGTTTTCGAGTTCGAGTGCCACCTTTGACATGACCTTCTGTTGGCCCTTGACCGAAGCTGCCTACTGGTCTGTACTCTCCTGCTTTTGGAGACCACGTATCAACCGTAAACCACGGATCCGGCTCATCTGGCAAGAAGTCGGCGTCAGTTGCACCATCTGCATTATCTTCGTTTAAGTCGCCATTCATGTCATCTGGATCGCCAAGAGGAGCTTCCGCGACGTTGTGTTTCGTCCAATGGAATTCTGAAGTGTAATTAATGTTTGTTGTACGGGGATTTCCATCATTCTTTAGGATCGTGACTGGACGGACATCACTACTGCGAACGAAATCTCTTGCACCAAACACGTATCTTGGATTCTGTTCCCATGAATCGATAAAATCATTATGCCAACCATCCATTTCAGGAATGTCTGCACCCCAAGCACGGGTGACTCTATCCCAGTGAACAAGAAGGGCTTCTGTGCCCGGCACAAATTCGATTTCAGTTGTGATGTACCCCTTAAAGGCATCATCCTCATCATGATCACGGTCTGTGCCTAACTTTTCCCACTCGACTTTTAGGTCTTCAACCACCCGCTCTTCGAACGTTTCGTCAGCCGTAGGTGAATCGATTCGATCGACTAGGACTCGTTCTGAATAGTCGATGACATCATCGCCATCGATATCTGACTCATCAAACCGATATAACGCAATCCCATTTTGTTCGCCACTTACGAGCGAGTCGTAATCGTGATTCCGTTGCACGCCCCAGTTCCCATCTGGAACTTGAACAATGATGGTGTTTGTTGGGTGCTCGTTTGTCCGACTGTTGTCGAGATCAAGGAAATCCAACCAATCTGCGACGAAATCTCGATCCCCAATATCCGGAGTATCAGGAATGTTATCTGGCATTGCATAGAGAATCAACGAAGTCGGATTCGATGGCGTCGATGGTTCAAGGAAACGCTGATCTGCAGCCAAGAACGAATCGAGGCGAATGTCTTTGCCGAACCATTCAACACTGTATTGGTACAAATCAATTGGTCGATTAAACGGATTTGCAAGTTGTAAGACTGAAACAGTGCCTTGGAAGTCGCTCCAAGTATACACAGGATCCATATCATCACCGATGCGATCATCAACTATGAAGTATGGCGTACATGGATTCGCTGTGCAATTTTCATCTTCTGTGAATGTACCTCCAATAATCTCACAACATCCCTCGTCAACAACTTCGATACAACTACCACTTCCAAAACAACAAGTGCCTGCAACCGAACATGGATCCAAGTTACACGATGGATTACCATCGTTAAACGTGCCCCCTAAATCATTACATTGTTCTTCAGTGAGTATTGCACACTCAGACGGACAGAGGCAACACGCACTTCCACATTCAGTATCTGCGCAGAATTCAGCTGGTCTGTATGTGCCACCTAACACTGTTTGGCAGTAATCAATAAAGTTTTGGCTTGAAATCAAGTCAACGCAGGTGCCACTAAGGAGGCAGCAAGAGCCACCAAGCGGTGCACACAAATCATCTGCACAATCAGTGCCTACTCCTCTATAGATGCCAGGAGCGTCATCCATCTCCCACACAAGATCGCCATCAGGATCCCAAAGTGTTTCACATGATGTTTGGGACATTTCTTCGCAACCGCCAGCCCACAAGCAACATACACCGACACATGGCTCATCTGTACATTCTGCACCATCATGGAAGAAGCCTCCAAGGGATGTACAAGCACCTGCACTTAGAACTTCGATGCAATGGTCGGTTTCCCCATCCACAAGGCAACATGAGCCAGTTACACATGGGTTTGTACTACAGTCACCACCCATGAAGATCCCACCTAATGCCGCATCGCAAGCTGTTTGAAGTACTGTAATACAACCGATTGGGTCCATACAACAAGCGCCGAGTGAACCTAAATTACATGGGTCAGTCGTACAATCAGAACCGCTTCCCTGGTACACGCCACCCGCAGTGGTACAACCAGATTCGGAAATGACATCACAAACATCTTCTCCAATGCAACATGCGCCTTCCTCTTCACAAGGTGAAGAATCACACATTTGGAATTCAAAAAAGACACCGCCCGCTATTGCACAATCAGCGGCTTGAATATCAATGCAAGGATTCGCAGGAATACAGCACGCGCCTTCACATGCACCTTGAGCACACGTGACACCAATTTGGAATGACCCTCCAAGGTCTGTACAACTCGCTTCAAGGACGTCAATACATGTTGCATCATCGAGGCAACATGCGAATGCAGGATTACACGGATCTTCATTGCAGGAGATGTTTTCACCCTGATATACACCGTCTAAAGTTTCACACATTTCAGTCGAGACGACGTTTTGGCAGAAACCAGTATCAAGGCAACACGCACCTCGGACCACATCCGTTCCGCAAGGTGTATTGCCGCAAACAAGCGTTGCATTAAAGGTGCCACCCAACGATTCGCAACCCTCTTGCATAATGTCAAGACAACCACCATCTGTATCGTCG
>CAZVAE010000213.1:0-3197 GCA_964624985.1 uncultured Isosphaeraceae bacterium
CACGAAATGAACTTGCCGAGAGCAGATGCCGTTACGATTATTGCAAGAGATAAATCGCTCACAAAGAAGTGCAATGCGACTTTCGGTGGACTTGAACTAGAAGAGGTTGACGACAATGCTGCAAAAATAGCAAAGGCACTTGCAGCATACATAACAAAACTCGATGCTTCACATGCTCCTTTTGATGAATTTGTTGCGGGAAACAAAAATGCAATTTCACCCTCTGCACAACGTGGATTAAAATATTTTATTGGTGATGGTGGTTGCATCCGTTGCCATTTTGGTCCGTGGTTTACTGATGGAGCATTCCATTCTGTAGGCGTAGGTCCACTTGGTGGTGGTCCACTCGTTGATGCGGGAAGAGCCGGTGCAATCGACGCACTCAAAATGGCAGAATTCTCTGCCGGTAGCACGCACAGTGATGATCCAGAAAGCATGCGAGCTGTGATTTCAAAACATATTGCAAAGCGAAGGGAAGATTGGGGAGCATTCCGAACACCAAGTTTGCGGAATGTTTCTAAAACTCCTCCGTACATGCATGCAGGTCAACTTGCGACTCTTGAAGATGTTCTAGAACATTATTCAACACTTGAAAATTTTGTAAGCGCGGATCATCATCGCGAAACAATATTAGAACCACTTCAGCTCAGTGAACAGCAAAAGATTGATGTACTTGCGTTTTTAGAATCATTGACAGCACCACTGCCTGACGCATCATTATTACGTCCAAATCACTAAGGTTGCAAGATGACTTCATCTTGTGCTCGTTCAATGGATTCGCCATCATTGATGTCAAAATACACTTCCCAACGACCGGGCATACTAAGTAGCATTCCCGTTGTTTTGTAACTGCCGTCTTCCTGCAACGTTGTGACAGGATCTGTCATCATGCCGTGACCGTGAGCGGGCATCGCTGCGTCAACTCGTACAGATTCAATATCCTTTTCCCCAACAACCCAAGTTGTTAACTCAAAAACTACGTTAAGCGGCATTTCATCAGGTGTTGGTGAATACCTAACTTCCCAGTTACCTGCATTGCTCGTAACGGTATGCGGTGGTGGATTTTTTTCACGAGTCCAACTTCTACCCTTTCCAAACGTCGCTAGCCAAGAACCATCTGGGTGATAAAGTTGTGCACGATGATTCCCCCAATCAACAACAACAATCGTTCCATCTTCAAGGGTGGTTATGCCGGCGGGCTTATACATTTGATGTGGCGCATACCCTTTTTCTCCGAATGTGAATAGCAACTCGCCCTCTGAGGAAAACCGTTTGATGTTGGACTCGCCAATATCTGAGACTAGAATTGTTCCGGAATCTTCAACTTCAATTCCACATGGTTCAATAAAACCTGTAATCGATTGAAGTACTTCGAAGTCAGGCAACGTAACATGTTTCACAACCTCTTCTTCTGCTTGAACAACCCACATCGAGTTTCCGTCTGGAAGAAGAGCTATATCGGTTGCTTCTGGCACTGTGATCGATTGATCAATTGGACCACAAAATCGTTCGTGACGTTGAGACTTTTGAAACTTTACCATTCCCGGAATCTGTTTCATGGGACTTGAAGAATCATGTTCGAACACAAACGTCTTTAGATTTCCTTCACCTACAACTTTAATCTGACCATCGCCTAGCCATAACCCATGAATCCATTTGAAATGATGGGGGGCACTCCCTTCTCCACCAAAACGAGTCATTGGAATAGGAACATCAAGCCCAGTTCGAAACAAGTACACATCGCCTAGTTCAGGCTCTGCAAGAAGAATCAAATCTCCAAAGGAATCGACATGCTTTCCAAAGTGCGCGATATTCGTAACAAGGGGAGGTGCTTCGGGCTTCCCATCAACGAGCTCAAAGAGTTGAATCCTTCCTTCGAATCCCTCACATACGAGAATCGATTTCCCATCACTTGAAACATCCACTGCGTTTGGATAATGAAGTTTGCCCTCGCCCTCATGAGGCAAAAGGGCGTGCACACCCCATTTCCCAAGATGCGTTCCTTCACTGTCATAGTGATGGATAGAGTGACCTAACTCGTCAGGTATAATCCAACCTTCTGAAGATTGTGCTGGCACCCCCGCTCTTCGCAACTCAGGAGTCTCCCACGGTGGGTGTACTAGCTCTTTTGCCGGTCGGACGAGACCATCGTTGCCGATCTCGATGCGTTCAACACCCTCGTGTTGTCTTGTCGTTATTCGATTTCCATCTGGTGACACGATGACGATTTCATCTGCCAATCTGTCCGCGACAGCGATCGTTCCATCGGGCAACCAAATTGCATGTGTTGGTTCTAAGAAGCCGTCGATTTGGCTCAAAAACCGTCCTGACGGTGCTAAAAACAGCGTTGCAGCACAAAAATAAGTAAACATCTAAGCATCCTACCACACACTCAAAATTGGAGCGCCGTGCAAAAAACGTAAATTAATTTCTAATTGCTTGCCTATTCACAGAACGTTTTACGCATGTACTTATGTGACGTGGATGTATTCCCGTTCATCGAGCCCTCCGGGAAAAACCGCTCCCAATTTCTGGGGTGACTTCGAAGGAAACGCATTGCGATTTCGAGGGAGATTGAGTAGAAATTACAACTATTGCAACAGCGTATCTTTGGTCGATTGAGGAGAAAAGGAGTTTATACATGTCTGACGAAGGAAAAAGTTGTTGTCCCGCTGGAAAGTTCCCTTGGAAGTGTCTTTACGCAGTTCTTCACATACTCATACTGACGTGTGTTGCAACGTCCCTCTGGCAAATATCAGGACACCTCTCCGAACTCGCATCAAAGTAATCAGATTGGCGGGGGTACTTTGAAAACAGATTCGAACGATTCTTGGTTAATGTTTCTTCCAAGATAGTTGGTTACTGTCACTAAATCATCTGCAGCACTTGCAAACGCACTTGTAGCTCCGGGCGAAGGTGTCATGTTAAAGATGACTCCATCTCCATCACTGAACTTCGCAGCACCCATAAGAAGTTCTCCTTTTTCTTCATCAATGAGTTGTGGTCGTACACCAGTGGTGTGATCTGCAAAATTCAATTCATCTAACTGTAGTGATGGGACAATCTTCTGTACCTCCTTCAGAAAAGTTTTTTTACCATGTATTGGAATCTCATACCCAATGTTCCTATAAATGAACTCGCGGATATCTTTATCTTTCGTAAGGTGGAATAAAGTCTTTGCCGTTCCTGAAGAGAAG
>CAZVAE010000214.1:0-3173 GCA_964624985.1 uncultured Isosphaeraceae bacterium
GCCATCGTTTGTCAAGATAGAAACAGAATCTGAACCAAAGTTTGCAACAACCAAATCATTTGCAATGCCGTTTCCATCAATATCGATCGCAGCGATATCGACAGGATTTATACCAACTTCAATTGGAGCTAGCTCAGTAACTTGCCATGATTCTCCAGACATTCCATCATTGAGAAGAATGATCACATTACCGTTGCCTCCACTTGAATCTGCTACGACCATTGCGACATCTTGGTCATCATCATTGTCTAAATCTGCGACAACGATCTCATTCGGAGTAGTTGTAAGTGCGTATGTGTCACTACTACCGAACAGAAGCGGACCAGTAGTTTCAACAACTGCGTCATCGCCACCACGCACTCCTTGCGAAGACATTTGCCAATAGCAACTTAAATCTGCTGGCAAATCTCTGTTATATATCAGCGTAGGACTGTTCGTTACACTGGCTGCATCAATTAAGTTAAATGAATCTCCTTTTGAAGGAGAAAATGCACTGCTCCAGTGCAACTCTATTGATGTTAACAGGTCAACATTACTCACAATGTTCATGTAATCATGGGTTATCCCCGGAACAGTCCCATCGATGTCAAAATTGAGAGAGCCAACCATGTCTCTTTCACTCTCAGTCTGGTGAATTAGATTACCTTCTATTATGAGTGAACCTATCATGTCTCCACCTGGCAATATTGTTCCACCATCATTGGTTACATCGCCATATATCCAACCATCAAATCCCAGCCATCCATTTTCGCCAAGGATTGTGTCATCTGAGTAGAGTTCCATGCCACTTGAGAACGTGAGAACGCTACTGCCTAAATCGAGAGGCTGTATTGTATAAACTCTTCCAGGCCCTTTGACATTTAATCGTGCAAAGTTGTTATACGGATCAACCCTTAGTGCTCTTGATGCTCCTCTCAACGTTAGATTTGTGTCATTAAGGTGGACGGTGTAATCTCCACCTGTAAAGTGGGCGGTGCTAAAGTAGTGGTCTACGCCTACATGAATCTGTTCAGGAGTGTCTGATTCACCATTGAACAAGATGTTCGCGTCAGTACCGGGTGCGCCAGTTTGCGCCCAATTCTCAGGGTCTTCAAAAGTAGTACTATTCGCTCCTGTCCAGATCCAAATGGGTTCGTACGTGAGCAAGAATTCATAAGCACCCATGTCTACTACTCCTGGGAGTTCTAGTGGGTTATGCCCTGCATCTGGAACATAAGGGTCATCTAAAATCCGCGTTGTGCCAATCAGATCGAGCTCAACGTTCACTGCGGTGTTGTCTCCTGCATCGATACAAGGGGACAACTGGAACAGTCTGAAGTTTTCATCTCCACTACCTGGAATACCATCATCACCAAACTCATCAAAGAAGCGAGGGTTGTTTTGAATGTTGTTGCTTCCGCCAATCGAATCACCAATAAACTGGATACAGTTGTAACTCCCAGACCAAATTGCAGTTTCGCTTAAATATATTTGTGCGTTTGCTCCAACTGAATCTGTATTTCCCCAAACAATGGTGTTTACACCATGTAGATCTCCTGATTCTACGCTGATACCTCCATTTCGCTCAGCAGTATTCTGCACAATCGTCGAGCCGATTATTGAGCAAGAATTTTGGTTCGAATAAACTGCTCCGCCCTGTCCATTAGATTTGTTTGCAACAATGAGGCAGTTGTCAACTATGAGTGTGCCACCATTTCGGATGCCGCCACCCTCATTTTCTGCTTGATTGTTTGCGATGACGCAGCGTGTGAGTGAGACACCCGCATTGGTACCCGAAACCGCAACAGCTCCGCCGTTAGTTGCACTATTGCGAATAAATGTAGTTCGGTAAATCTCGGGATAGGCTGACGACCACGGGTCATAATTCATGATTTTGATTCCGCCACCGCCATGATTTGGTGCGGCGCCATTAGCATTCCCTTGCTGAACATAGATCCCATCAATAAGAGGTGCTATACCTTCCAGTTGATTAGCGACAAGAACGTGGTACGCATTTTCACTGTTATCTCCACCGCTGTAATCATCGTCATTTAAATCACCTGACAAAAAGACTTGATTGATTTTCGGCATACTCTCTTCCAGATCTGTCTCGCCCCCTACAAACCCACCATACATTGAGACCCCAGCAATCAATTCTCTAGGATTACTTGAGCCAGCAGTATCAGACGGATAATAGACTCCTTGGGCAATCCAAATTTGGTCTCCACTGTTTGCAACATCAAGAGCATCTTGGATATCAAGAAATGCTGTGGTCCAAGATGTTCCATCTGATGGGCTTGTGTTGCTTACATTCACATACCAAATCGTCGAACTAGCGTCTACACAGTTTGATTCTGAGCAAGATATTCCTTTAGACCAATCTCCGCCAAATTCAATACATTCAGTTCGAGTCGTTTCGTAACAGTAATACTCGCCACCATCCTCAATGCAACATGCGCCGATCGGGTCGCTTCCGCTCACTTCTGAGATTGTCAGGGTTCCTGCACCAACGGATTCACCATTCCAACTTCCGATTCGGATGAAATAATCGAGGTTGCCGATGAGATCATATTGAATCGTTGAGAAATATGGTTGACAACCATTACCAGTATCGGTGGCATCACCATTACATGCAACTTGGTATGAGCAATCTCCTTCATACAGAACCAATGAAGTATCGAAACTATCTGGATCACAGGTTGTAATTGAGTACGTGCCCGTGCTTGTTGGTACAAATTTAAACCATATATCTTGATTACTTTCGCCCCAATCGAGATAAGAACCTGGGCAGATTGCTTCATCTACTGTGGTAGAGCTGGGGGTTGCATTTGTTGTATCGAATGCGTTCGCACCAATCACAGCATCAAATGACCACTCGCAATCATCGCCTTCTTGTTGTCCGAATGAAAACGTACTAACAGCACATGGCAGGCAAATTGCAATTGTCCAGAATATCTTTCTCATCATTAATCCTATGTTGGATATCAACACTTACTATGCCGTATAGAAGGCTAGAAGTCTAGAAAATCTTGGAGTAAATAGTGATTTTTCGATAACAACACGTCCGATACCTTTTTCCTCGCACATGTTCGCTTTTCTGACTTACATTGAAAAAGCCCCTTTAGGGGCTTTTTCAATGTAAGTCGGGGTGACAGGATTTGAACCTGCGACCTCTTGTTCCCAAAACAAGCGCT